>CAMDCQ010000053.1 GCA_945890595.1 Chitinophaga pinensis | reverse complement strand
TCCCATTAAGTCTATAGCCTCAGGACTGGGTCCTATAAAGGTTATACCTGCATTTTTTACGGCTTTTACAAAACCTGCGTTTTCAGATAAAAAACCATAGCCTGGATGTATTCCATCTACGTTATTGTCTTTGCAGATTTGTATAATTTTGGCGGCTTGTAGATAACTCTCTGCACTAGGTGCAGGGCCCACACAAAAAGCCTCGTCAGCCATTTGTACGTGTTTAGAGTCTCTATCTGCCTCCGAGTAAATAGCTACGGTGGAGATACCCATCTTGCGACAAGTTTTTATCACTCTTACGGCGATTTCGCCACGGTTTGCTATTAGTATTTTTTTCAAGGCTTGTGCAGCATAGGTAAATGAATGTATTGCTTCTCGTTAGGGCTTACTCGTTGAATTCCAAATATTCCTCCTTCAGATTTCGCTACAGAAACAGCTAAACTTAATAGGCTATTGTACAATTGCGTGGCATACGTACTGTCTAACTTAGGAAGGATGCGATTCAGTTTTGCAATGTGTTCTTCTAGTAAAACCAAGCGCTCATCTCCTTTGGCAGGTAGTATTCTTAGCGCATTGTCAATCTCTTCATCGATGTGGCTGTCTAGGTCTTTATAAAGATGCTTTACGTCGTTTTGAGTAGCGAAAGATTTAATATGCACTATTTCTTTGGCTCTATCTATTTCCGCTTCATCTATATCGTGATCTGCGCAGGCAATAAGTAAGGTGACCCAAACTGGTGATTGCTGAACGACAATTCTTTCTTCTTCTGATAAGTTCTGTAATTGGTATAACATTAAATGTACTTTTGCGATGGCAAATTTATGCAAACTGCACTTATTAAGCAGATAAAACAACTTTTTCTAAAAGAGCTCAAAATGGAGCTTAAAAATAAGTATGCCCTGTGGTCGTTGGTGCTGCTATTGGTCGTTTCCGTTTTTATTATATACACGATTCAAAAGCAAGCTAGTGACATGGTATGGCACAGTTTATTCTACGTCGTTCTCATTTTTGGGGTAGTTCAAAACATAGGGCGAAGTTTTCTGATGGAAAATAAAGGAAGTCTACTCTATTATAAATTCTTGGTAGATAGCCGGGCCATAATAGTCTCCAAAATTGCGTATCAGTTTTTAGTCAACGCTTTCTTTTTGGCAGTGCTCTGTGTTTTGATGAATTTTTGGCTGCCCCAAAGTATCCCGCACTTCTGGCAGTATATGACCACAGCATTATTGTTTACCCTTTGCAACTCTGCGGTATTTACGTTCAACTCTGCCTTAGCACTCGGCGCTAAAAACAGCAGTTTGGTTGCGATGATATTAAGTTTACCGTTACTTATTCCTAGCCTTTTGGTAAGTCTGAAATCTGCGAGTAAAGCCCTTTCTCCGCTAGACACGTCTGTGTTTTTTCAAGATTGGTTGGTCTTGGTGTTGTTGCTAAGTATTCAGTTAGTTCTTTCCGTAGTATTGTTTAAGTATGTTTGGACGGAGTAAGTGGGTTTGAACAAACGGATTGGTGCTTCAAACCTTTCGTTACCTGAAGAGCGCCGGTTATCAATAAAAAAAACAAAGTCAAAATATATTTAACTGATTTTACGTAATATTGCCACTTAAAATATACAAAAGCATACATGAAATACGCCATTAGAATCATACTGTTAGTATTGATAGCCTTTTTCGCCTACAAAACCTTTGATACCGTTAATGCTGATCTCGTTTATGCGGAAGAAGTAGAAGTGAAAGAAGATGCTGTAATTGCAAAATTAGAAGCGCTTCGCGATGCTGAGTTGTTATACAAAGATGCTAACGGAAAATTTGCGAACACCTTTGATGAACTTTTTAAGTTTTTAGAAGAAGGCACCGTTAAAACAATGATTTTAGAAGGAGATAAAGATGACTCGACTACCGTTTTTAGTTCACGTTCGATAGAGTTTAGTATAAAAGATTCACTTTATAAAGGAATAGATATCAATAGCCTTAAATTCTTACCGGGTACAGATACTGCAGTGTTTATTATTGCTTCAGGTGAAATCAAAAAGAACAATGTTGCTGTTCCTGTATTTGAAATAAAAGATCCTTATCCGTTCAATAAAGAACGTGTTAAGAAAAACGACCCACTTACAGTAGGCTCTCTATTTGAAGTGAATTACAACGGTAACTGGAAGTAGATAAAGTAGGCGTGACCGAACAAGCCGCCTATATCAATGCCGTAAGTGATCGGCTTATAGTAAGCCTCTTTAAAGACAAAGTTGTTTACCATATATATAACAAAGACAGTATTCTAAAGTGGCACTGCATTGTGTCTTACACCCATACCTATCCTGATTCCTTGGTAAATGCTATTTTTAGTAGTAGTATCCTGGTATCTAGTGGGATGCCTTTTTCATTAGGCCCATTGAATGATTCGGAACTTCAATTACATTATACGTTAAATAATGGTCTTGCGGATGATTTAGAAATTCAAGAATCCGAAATATTTGCGATTGCCTACCAAGCCTCATCTGTTTTTAAGACTATCTCAGAACAAGTAGTAGGCGTACAGCACACGAGCGATATTCATTTGGCGTACACTTATACTGCGCAAAAGTCACCAAAGAATGCCGTATATTTTTACTGTCAAGCCAATGAAATTACCATTTTGGCATGGAGAGAGGGACAGTTTATGCTGGCCAATAGATACCCTAGCCAAAATGCAGAAGAGACGTTTTATTATGTGATGTTGGTGATAGAGCAATTGGAGCTAAATCCAAGTGAACTCTATTTTGAGTGCATTAGTACTAAAGGGATGCACGAAACGTATGTTTCTATTTTTAAAAATTATGTAAGTCCACTTTATGTGTCGAACATAACATCTGCTTCTAGCCAAACCACCGTTGACGAAAATAAAGAAGAAGAGTTGTTGGCTTATTTCTTTGCACAATGCGCATTGTAAGCGGGATACACAAAGGCTTCAGGTTTCCTGAAAAAAACATGCCGCATGCTCGGCCTACAACCGACCGTGCAAAAGAGGCTCTTTTTAATATTTTGGATCAGACCTATTACTTTGAGGATATAAAAGTGCTAGACTTATATAGTGGATTGGGAAGTATTGCCCTCGAATTTTGTTCTCGTGGCACAACAGATATTACTGCTGTAGATTTTAATAGGAAGTCTATAGCCTACATAAAAGAATTGGCCGATAAATTAAAGATGCCGTTACAGCTTGAGCAAGAAAAAGTGCTTTCTTTTTTAGCCAAGGGTGAAAATCAATATGACATCATATTTGCCGATCCTCCGTATAATGACAATGCAGAAATTCACGCCTTGGTAGAGACTATTTCAACAGGGAATTATTTGCGAAAAGGAGGATTATTTATCTTAGAACACCAAGCAATGACCATGATAGATTCTACATTTATTAGCGACAAAAGAGAATATGGCCAAAGTACCTTTAGTTTTTTTAACTTTGACGAAGAAGAATGAGTAAGAAAGCAATTTTTCCAGGAACGTTTGATCCGTTTACCAACGGACATTTAGATATCGTAAATAGAGGGCTAAAACTTTTTGATGAAGTGGTAGTAGCTATTGGGGTGAATAGTGGTAAAAACCACCTGTTTACATTAGAAGAACGCACCGCTTGGCTAGAAGATATTTTTAGTAATGAGCCACGTGTAAGTGTCATTCATTACGAAGGACTTACGGCTATGTTTGCAGAGAGTATAGGCGCACAGTTTATATTGCGTGGACTACGTACTACACAGGATTTTACGTATGAGCAACAAATTGCATATGTAAATGAAGATATAACTGTTGCTGTACAAAGTGTGTTTGTAATGAGCGATCAGAACAACGCTTCGATTAGCTCGACCATAGTTCGGGATTTGATACGACATAATGGTCCGTACCAGAAGTATGTACCACAGTCCATTTACAGTGTAATTAGCTCAACAAATAGGGATTAATCGCGTCTTTTGTATTGTCATTTTTATGTCAAAATACGAGCTTTCTTTCTTTCTTTCTTTCTTTCTTTCTTTCTGTTTTCCTTTGAGTCATGATTATGTGGACCAAATTAACACTCGGAGGGACTATAGTTTCATTACTGTTTTTTTATGGAACGGGGTGTACACCTGACAGATTTCCAAATAAAGACACAAATAAAAATGAGGCTTTACTTAGTTTTAATTTTACAGACTGTGCTCCTGATGAGAATGATCAGTTTGACGTTAATGTAGTTGTAAATACATTGAAAATTGAAAAAATAAATGGAGTAGATGAAATTACTGGTACTGAAACCATAAGTGATTTGTATTACGATAATACGTCCTCCAAAATTGCTTGGGGTGCAACTACATTTAGTCTTGAGGGGATACCTATACCCGCAGAAGGTAATTTTGAAATAAATGTAATTATTACTCAGACAAATTGTGATGCGGTGTGTTGTGCCTTTAAATGTGGAAGTCAAGCAGGCGGGAAGCCTATTTGGAAGGGATCAACAGGTTCTGTGACGTTCCAAGGTAATTACATAATTAATATGACAATAGCAAATTGTAAGTGCTGTTAAATTCAAAACTAAATAAATACAATTATGAAAAATAATATAAAAACAAGTTTGGTTCTTGGGGTAATTATTCTTGGTATTTCAGTTATGGGATGCAAAGAGGACGCTAAAGTGGAAGCAACACAGCCAACAAACAGTTATTATGACCTTCAATCGGTGCTTTCAAATTCATGGAGTTCTGTTTCTGATGCTTCGGTTTTTGTACAACATTTAGGAGGAATGTCTAAAGACGAATATAAAATTAATGGCTATTTTTATAGCTCACAGCAAAATAAAGTTTGTTCTAATAGAGTAGACGTAGGCACAGTTACAGTAGGAGGCTTTCAATTGTTAAAAGAGAATGCCACTACAAATTGTTTAAATTATGAATTAGATAATGCAAATACATTTGATAATTTAAGTGCATTATTTGGCTCTTCAATTCAAGCATCCTTATCTGGGTCTAGTGGTTATTCTAATGCTGCCTACAGCTTTAATTCAATTCAAAAACTGAATATTAGTTCTCTGCTTCCAACTCAATCCATTGCTGGATTTAATGAGATGGGGGTAATCAGCAAAAATGACGGATATAATGTCACTTGGAATGCAGATCCGAGTAATCAAAGTGGGAATGTGGTAGTATTGTTAAGCTATTCTGATTTTCTTTCAAAGCAAATTGACCCATCTTTAACCGCATCTAAATTTAGCCATCACATAATAACTGCTGATGACGGAAGCTATACAATTAGTCAACAAGACTTAGCTACTTTTCCAATCAATGGGTACGTAGAACTTATCGTAGGTAGAGGCAATATAACTCAATGGAATAATTCAGGTAAGGTAATTGATTTAATATCAATCTCTAGAGACAATCAAGATTTTGTTTTGATTCCATAGAGACGTGACTACACCGACACTAAAGAGGTCATTAATAATTAATTGTTAATGACCTTTATTTATTTAATGACTTTTAGCTTAAATGAACAACTAAATCTACGCATTAGCCCATTCGGAATATCGTTTTTTATAGAGTTTGAGTAACCTGCGTATGGCAGGGTAGGTGTCTAGTGTTGCTAAATCTAGGCTAAGAGGATCCAACCAATGTACTTCTTCTATATCTTCATCTAATTGGGGTATGAGTTCAGCATCGCTTTTACATTTTACCGTGTACCAATGGGTGTGTTTGATAACCCATTTTTCATTTCGGAAGTACGTATGGTAGGTCTCGGCAAATGAAGAAATAATGGATAAATTTTGAGCTCCCGTCTCTTCTTCAATTTCGCGTAAGGCACATTCTTCAATGGTTTCGCCTTTATCTAATTTACCTTTAGGCAAATCCCACTTTCCAAGACGCTTCATAAGCAATATTTTACCCTCTGTATTTTCTACAATTCCACCACCAGCAATTTTATACTTAAACTCTAAAATAACCCGGTTCAATATTTTATCAGGATTGCCCAATAGTAGTATTTTAAGGGGTTTAGTAGCTTTTTTGGCTACTCTAAGGGCTTCTTTTATTTGTTCTTCTTTGGGTTTTTTGAAGACAAAGTCAGGCGTGTAGCGTTCTATATCATTCTCATCGTTTGAGAGATAAATACGGTGTTTGCCGTGAAAAATTCGATACATTTGCCTTCGTTATATGATCAATACAGAAGCAAAAATCGCCAAAATACTTTTAGAAACAAGTGCAATAAAATTATCTCCGGAAAAACCTTTCAAATGGAGCAGTGGTTGGAATAGCCCAATCTATTGTGATAACCGAACGGTATTGTCTTATTCGCATCACCGAAAGGCTATAAAAGAAATGCTTTCTGCTAAGATTTCTGAGGAATTTGAGGGGGTGGATACTATAATAGGGGTAGCTACTGCGGGTATCGCCATGGGTGCACTTGTGGCAGACCAACTTTCACTCAGCTATGCGTATTGTAGACCAGAGCCTAAATCGCATGGATTGAAACGTCAGTTAGAAGGAAAAGTAGATAAAGATGCTAAAATAGTAGTACTTGAAGATTTGATAAGTACAGGCGGAAGTAGCTTAAAAGTGGTAGAATACCTAAGAGCTGAAGGGTATAACGTGATGGGAATGGCTGCTATATTTACCTATGGTTTTCAAATTGCAGATGATAATTTTAATCAAGCGAATTGTAAGTATATCACACTAGGGAATTACGCCAGTATGATAGATGAGGCGGTGACAAGCGGCTATGTGCAAGCATCGGATTTAGCTAGTCTTGCCCAATGGCGAGAAAACCCAGCAGCATGGGGATTATAATCAAAAACGGATACTTAAAAAAAAGCCTCCACTGTTCTTACCCACTTGAGGTAAGATGCTGGTGTTACTGTGCGCTCGTTTAAAAAGTTTTTGGCTTAACCAAGGCTGCACACGATACGCTAATTGCGTGCTTAATATGCCCACTCCGGCGCCTGTCAATACATCACTAAACCAATGTCTGTTGTTATACATACGAAGTCCGGCAACGGTTGTAGCGACGGTGTATCCAGCAATGCCATACCATGCACTGACATCTTTATATTCCATTCTTAAAAACTCTGCACTTGCAAATGCGATTGCGGTATGACCAGAGGGAAAAGAGTTGTATGTACTCCCATCTGGGCGTAATATTCCTGTGATTTCTTTGGTCCCGATGACGATGGGGTAGGCAATAAGATAAGACGTACCAATAAGGATAGTTCTATCCGTAAAATTATGCTTTCCCTTATTTCCTAGTAGATTTAAAGCGTAAACAGCAACCGACGGCGATAATGCGATGTAATCATCTAGTTTAGTGTGTTTGCCTGGAGTATATAGTTGCCCTTGTATAGAGTTATTTAAGTCTTTCCCCCAGTTACTATAGGTCGCTGCGGTTCCGGTTAAAATAAGTCCACTTGGGATTATCCATTTTTTGGGTTTAAAACAAGTATCTTGCTGTGCATGTGTATTCATAGAAGCAAGCACTATGAGAATGATCGAAAGCCTTTTCATTCTATGGGATTTTCGTCTGTACTTTCTTTTGTGATTTCAACTTCAAGTTTTTCTTCGGGACTCACCCTGAGCCCAACCATCATGATAAGTGCACTCATGACGATAACCTGTACGATGAGCGACTTGTTGGATAAATCTAGCTTTTGAGCAGCCGGGAGAGTTAAGAAAAGTAGGATGGTTATCAGGCCGCGCGGGGCTATATAAAATAAAGGTTCAATAGATAGTTTTAACCACTTGAGGGAGATAAGTCTAAAAAAGAAAATGCCAAAGGTTATGGCAGAAGCCCAAACGACGGTAGTTAAGTTAAATATTTCTGAGGTCTGAATAAGGTATCCGAAAAGCAAAAAAAATAAAGCCCTTACTAAAAACGCAATTTCACTAGTGAGTTCTTTGAATTTATGCACTTCTTTATACAGTATTTCGGGTTTTAATAAATGAACATACTTGTTTTTTTTGAGTAGTTTTAGATTGCCTAAAAATAGCCCAAATAACATTATAAAAATAAGTGCAGGCAGATGGTATATTTTGGAAAGTGAATAAATCGAGATGACAATCAGGATAATCGGCAAAAATTTAACATGATGTTTTATCTTACTTAATAAAAAAGCCAATCCTAGTGTGGCAATAAATGTGATGATGAGAATAAAAAAAAGTTCCACAATAAAATCAGAGAAAGATTTGGCGCCTACATTATCATTCAGGCTTATAAAATTAAAGAAAATAACCCCAAAAATATCACTGAGACTACTTTCATAAGTGATAAATTCTTTATTTCGTTTACCGGAATTCTGTGCACTTGGGATAGCAATTGCACTACTTATAATAGCAAAAGGAATAGCATTAGCCAATCCTATCTTAAATGACACACCCCCGAAATAATGAAAGGCATAGGCAAGCAAAAAACTTAGAGCCAGCATCGGAATGATGGCGAGCAAAGCTGATTTGCCAATAAGCGGTAGTTTTGATTCATTTAGTTCTAATTCTAATGCTCCTTCAAGTACGATAAGAATTAGTCCTACCGTTCCCAATTGAGGTAAAATAGCTTCTAAATCAGGTATCGGAATATGAAAAAAGATAGCAGCTTGACGCACGCCCATTCCCAGCGCGATAAGCAGAATAACCGAAGGAATCCTTGTCTTGGCAGAGGTTACATCAAAGATGTACGCCAATAAGAGTAAAAAGCAAATCGTTAGAATCAAGGTGTCTCTGTTTAGTTTTTGAGTTTAGCTGCGCGTCTCCCATTTATGTGAGCTGATACCTCCCCAAAATTAGTATTTTTTCACATTGCTTGCGCGCCAACACTTTATTTAAGCACTAGATTTTAAAATGACTAAAAACCAGCACCTTTAGTAGGTAAAAATATAATTAGTAAGCAACCGGTTATTAGAAAAAGAATAGAGATTTACTCTTCTTCTAGTTTATCCAGTATTTTCTTCGCTACAATTTTTACTTTTTTATCGACTTCTAGTTTTTTGGAAACGGCGTCGTAAGGACCTACTATAACTTCTTCACCATCTTTTAATCCACTTAGAATTTCGATGTAACGGCTATCTTGTATACCTGTAAATACAATAATTTTGGAGGCTTTCCCATTTTCTACTTTAAACACGACTTCGTCAAGTTCATCTTCTTCGGAAGTGCTTTTTGTGCTGTCTTTTAACCTGGTGCCGATGGCTTCTATGGGTAAGCACAAAATGTCTTTCTTAACTTGGGTTTGTATTTCTACATTGGCGCTCATGCCGGGTAAAAAAGGAGATTTGCTTATGGCTAGCAAATCGGTATAGCTGCTTTTAACCAAGCGTATCTTAACTTCAAAATTGGTTACCTGATCCGTATTTAGTTGCATACCCCCGGCCTTGTTTGCACTTCGTGAAATTTCGGTTACAATACCTTTAAACTTTCGGTCGCTGTACGCATCTACCTCCACTAAGGCAGTATCTCCTTTTTTTACGAGTAGAATATCGTTTTCATTTACATCTACAATTACTTCCATATTGTCAAAGTTAGAAATGACCATGATTTCTGTACCCGCCATTTGAGCAGTACCCACTACACGCTCACCTTTTTCGTTGTTAAGCGCACTTACTATGCCATCACTTGGCGCATATATGCTGGTACGTCCTAATGCTTTATTGGCCTCACTTAGTGATGCATTGGCATTGTCTATACCAAAACGAGCGGCAGCTATGCGTTGTTCCGCAGCTACTACCTCACTTTTGGCAATGGCGTATGCGCTCTGCGCAGCATCATACTCCGCTTGACTTAGTACTTTATCGGCAAATAGTTTTTCACTTCTACGAAAAGCAGATTGTTGCTCGGTAAATCGTGCTTTGGCTTGGGTAAGTTGTGCTTCGCTTGTTTTTAAGCTACTTTTAGAGGTGCTTAATCCAGCACTTGCTCTATCTCTAGAGGTTATGTACAAATCAGGATTTATTTTTAGCAGCAGCTGACCTTCTTTTACGGTATCACCTTCTTGCACATACAGTTCCGTTATTTCACCGCTCACATCGGCACTTATTTTTACTTCGGCTTCTGGTCGTATTTTTCCGTTGGCACTTACGGTGCTTATAATCGTGCGTTTTTCTACCTTGCCCACGTTCACTTCCAGCTCACCTCTACTTCGGTTTTTGCCTATTAAGATAAGAGTAGTGACCAGTGTGAGCCCTCCTAGTATGTAAAATATAGTTCGTTTCTTCATTATAGTTGTAGTTGTTTTCCTTTATAAAAATCAATAATTAGCGCTCTAAAAACGTATTCGTATTTTGCGTTGAGTACCTGAATCTGAGCGGCACTCCATTGGTTTTTGGCAGTGACTAATTCGTAGCTACCCATTACACCTGCTTCAAAGCGTTTTTGGCTAAAGTCAAAGTTCAGTTGCTGTGCTTCTTGGTTACTTAGCGCTGCTTCATATTTACTTTTGGCTGCTTTCAAGTTAGTGAACGCGGTAGTCACATCGTTTCGCAATTGGTTTTTAGTGTTTTCTAAGCCAAGCTCCGTGATTTGTGTGTTTAGTTTGGCGTTTTCGAGTGCAGCTCTGCTTCTGTATCCGTTAAAAATAGGGATTTGCATGGATAGCCCTACCTGCTGTCCAAGATTATCTGAAAGTTGATTTGCAAAAGGTTTGTCTGTAATGGAAAGTTGCTCACGCGCGGTGACCACCAGTTCTTTAGTAGTTTCTGTGGCGCCTATTGGAATTATATCATAATTACCAGTACCCGTATATAATTTACCGCTTTGTGAGTACACTGTATTTATATTTCCATAGGCACTTATGGTAGGTTGTAGGCCTGCACTTGCAATCTTCTCTCCCAATTGACTTTGTGCTATTTGTAACTCTGCTTGTTGTATCTCGGGAAGATTCAGTAGTGCTTTTTGGTAGATGTCTGCAACGTCATCGGTTAGCAACTCAGGTACGTTTACACTGTTCAATGACTCAATTTCTAGGGTTGCGTCCAGTGGCAGTTGCATTAAATTAATAAGTGTATTGTAGCCTAGTTCTATGGCGTTTTGGGCATTAATAATGGTTACCTGATCATTGGCTACTTGTGCTTTTAGCGTGAGAGTAGCGCTTTGGTTGGTGCTGCCACTCGCTTCCAATTTTTGAGCACGTTGTAACTGGCTATTGGTAAGTAGCTGCTGTCCTTCTGCCACCTTTAGGTTTTCTTCTGCTTGTATAATTTGTAAGTACGTAGTGGCAACAGATAAGGCAATTTGATTCCGAATAACTTGATTGTTTTGTGCATTAGCCTCGGTAGCAACTTGGTTTTGTTTTATGCGATTATTTACCTGACTACCCCCGTATAGCAAGACGCCGCTACTCAGCGAGAAGCTATTGCTCTGTATCGTGGTATTGTTAAATGTATTTGTAAAGGGGTCGATAGTTCTACCGATATTGTAGTTGTGATTTCCGCTACCGTTAAGTGTTGGTATGCGGCTAAGTTTGGTTTGCTGTAAATTATTAGTTAGGATAATACCTTGCAGACTGTTTTGCTGTATGGCAGTATTGTGCTCCAAGGCATAATCTAAGCAGCGTTGAAGATTCCATTTTTCGGTAGATTGAGCCTTTAGCCCAAGTGTAGCAAATAATAGAAAGATAAGAATGGCTTTGTACATAGCGATGGTGGTTGTAAAGTCCTCAAATGTAATGGGCCACGTGCATATCAATTGGGGCACTCGATTAATGGGGAGATATCCTCGTTTTAAGAGAATGAAGTTATGGGTGCAGGTTATGGTTCGTGCCTACATAAAGTAAAACCCAGTAATATCAAAAAAATAAAAGTAGGAATATTCCATTTTATTATATTAATTTTGGGAAATACGAAATTGTAAATAGCGGAGATTGCTCTTAATGTCGACTATGATGAGATACTCTAATTGAAAGAAGCGTCAACAAAAAGCAAAGTGGAACCACCCAAAGATGATGTATAAAAATAGCATCATACACACACCACTGCAGCTTAGTTGACCGATGGGATTGATTTTTTACAATGGATTAAAATTAGTACAACTAAAATTTAAACATTAAAAAAATGAACAAAAAAAACAAACAAGTCCGTAACAACGGAACACAGGACTCAGGACTCAGGACTCAGGACTCAGGAAAAAAGAGGTAATTTAGCTAAAAAAATTAAATTAGTGGCTATGGTATTTTGGGTGGGTGTTAGTGGAATGAGCTGGGGCCAGCTGGTAATTGATGCAAGTAATAGTCCAGCAGAATGGTCTGATCAACCTACTAATACACTTACATTCGCCGAAACACTAATAATTCAAAGTGACGGAGTAACAGTAAAAAATGGTGGATCTTTA
This sequence comes from Chitinophaga pinensis, assembly GCA_945890595.1. Taxonomy (GTDB): domain Bacteria; phylum Bacteroidota; class Bacteroidia; order NS11-12g; family UBA9320; genus UBA9320. The sequence goes on along the minus strand of CAMDCQ010000053.1, from coordinate 1,293 downwards.
AGGATATTACATTCAACTTCTCAAACAATACTAAAAAGTATTTTCGTTAATGCTGGTGGCGATGTAGAGATTGATGCTCCACTTAGCGTTAATGAAGAATTAGAAATTTTTGGAAATTGTACGCTTAGAAGCAATTTGTTTATTAAAGGTTTGACAAGTATTACGGGCCTTCAAGTATTAATTGGAAGTAATGCCAATCTATACTTGGCAAGTGGTGCTTATCTTCGAATTTTATCAAATATTCCAGAATTTGTAATTGAACAAAATGCTAATGTGTTCTTTAATTATGGTCATTTAGAGTCTAACTGTCCCAATAATCTAATATACGGTGAAATTACTGTGAATTCAGGTTTTCTTGATTTAAACTATGCGACAACTTTTGGTGGTTCTGGAAAACTCACAAGCAGTAATAATGCTTATATCAGCTGTAACAACGAATTAGTTTTTACTAATAGTTTTGAATTTGATTGTGAGAAAACTAATATTAATTTTGGAAATTCTGTGCTAGTTGGAAGTTTAAACAAGTTAAAAATGACAAATTCATGCAGTCTGCAAATGAATTCAGGTTTGAATAATGTGATTATTAGAGGTGAAGTAATAATAGATGGCTCATTTTCAAATTTGCTGGCAAGTAGAGTTGATTTGTACGGAAAAATTAACATTTATAATTCAACATTTTGTTTGTTAAGAGATTTAGATATGTTTCAATTTGCTCAATTGATAACTCAAAACTCAACGCTTGAATTTGGACAGGATGCTATCATAAATATGAAATCAACCTGCGATAATAGAATTGTTGCCACAAATACCGTTTTTAAACCAATGAATGTGGGAGGTACGTGGAAAGGTATCAATGCCACTTATGACGCTCCTTGCAACACAATAATTTCGCAATATACACAAGCCCCTCAAATAGGTGCTGACGGTAATTGTTCAGATATTGATTGGGCTGGTATTTTAAACACTAATGCTAACTTGATTAATCTTAATGGTTGCGCTTTTGAGAAGGCCAATACTGGTGTTGAAATAGTAGGACAAATAGTAGGTGTAGGAACAACTTCTAAGGGCGCAGCTATAATACGAGCTCGCAACACAACTTTTACGAATTGCCAAACAGGCGTCCGAATAAAGGATTATGCTAATAGCAATGGAGACCCCAATGCAAGTTACATTATGACGTGTAATTTTAATACGGATGGTGATTATCCTTTCTCTAAGGCCGAGCTCACACACATAGAATTAACTAATTTAGGAGAGTCCGGTGTGAATGTAGGTGGTTGTATTTTTACCAAT
>CAMDCQ010000052.1 GCA_945890595.1 Chitinophaga pinensis | reverse complement strand
TACTGGTAGCGTATGTTGCCAAGACTGGGGTACAGAGCATGGATGCCCGATGACCTACTCGTTTGACCCTTTTGAAATCATTGCAACTGATGATGGTTATGCTATAATAAATGAGACTGAAGCACGAGACGCGGAAGGCAACCAGTTTCTTTACAACATACCTTTGCATGTGAATAAAGATGATTTGACTTTTGAAGGGAATCAGAAGTATAGTCGTTCCCTGTATCTGGCTAGCTTTATTAGAGATGGTATACCTGATAATGAGCTATTACCTTGGCCTAATTTTTTGATTTGTATTACTTAAGTCTAGAAAAGAAAAGAATAAATAAACTAGAAGGAGAATGGTTTTTTATGGATCAAAGTTCTGGTTGCAATTTTACTTCTTTTGGTGAATATGCCCTTATGGGAGAGTATGCTAGAATTACACTTACTAAGATAGATTAGAAAGGCTAATCACCAACACAAAATAAAACGCAATGCTGCCGCAAGCCTACCCCTAAGGCTATGCGGAACGCGCGTTTAGCCAAAACGTGAGCTGCCTTATTCACAGACAAAAAACAATTATTAATAAATATATATTACTAAGCTTGATACTGCAAATAGCAGTATCAAGCTGTAAAGATGACTGTACTTAAGATGGGCAAAATAGAACGGAAGTCCCAAATTTGGGTATAACTTTTGGTGATCAAGACATACGAAGTAGTGTATATAAGTCTATTTCTATAGGAAACGGAGTGGGCGCTTCGCCACTCTTATCTGTATATGATGCCAATCCTGATAATGATAACATGACACTCAGGGCTGTAGAGGGAATAGAATTATTGCCTAGATTTGAAGTAGAGTTAGGAGCAGAGTTTTATGCGGATAGTCATGAATGCGGTTTATAATATGAAAAAATACATCTTTATCTTCGCCATAATTGCATTGGTGCAATGCAAGGATAACGATTTGCCTGTCGAAAATTTTGCAGGGAGGTATCAACTAGATTTCACGGTGACACAGCGTCCTGCCTTATTTTGGGCGGATATGAATCCTATTTTTTATACTCAATCTATGTACGGATATTATTTAGACTTGTCTCAAAATGTATGCTGTGAGCCCAAGCCTCCTACCAAAGCGCATGGCTGTCCGATGGAATATAGTCGTAATGATTTTGAGATTATATCAATCAACAACGAGTACTATTTAAAAAATAGAATAATTTTCAATGATGAAGGCGATCCAATTAATTTTGATATCCCTTTATTTAAAGAAGGTAACAAACTTACTTTGAAGAACGGGCTCTCTTCAGAGCAGCGATTTTTTCTTAGAAACACATATATTGGCTTCGACGATTATTATCCTTTATACTTTGAACTCTTAGAATTATCATTCAATTTGGAAAACAATCAGATCGTTTCAGGTAATTGGAAGTTTATTGACTTATTTGGTCAAAAGTGCTATTTGAAAGGCAGCGATGAAAAATATTATCAATATATGATGGTAGAATTTGCAGATTTTAAAGCTACAAGGCTATAATTTTTAAGTTATACATAACGTAATGCCGCTATCATAAAGCTAGCGGTAGTATGTTTTCTCCTACTCCTTCTTAAAACCTAGTCTTTTTCCTGTAGCAAAACCACTCGGATTATTTACATAGTTTTTTTGTTCTAAGGTCATATCGCCCATAGCTTCCATAGGAGGTACATAGAGGTCAAAATCGAGTGCATACAACATGGTTTGCTCTATGATTTTTACGATGGCTGTTTCTTCTATTTCTTGTTGGCTAAAGTTTTTAAACAAAAAGTCTAACTGCCGTTGCCCATCTACATAAAAATGGCCTTCGGAATTTATAAAGAGTCGCGCCAACAAATAGCCTATATCGCCTAGTCGTTGATACTTTAAGGAATCGGAAAGAAAATTGTAGGCCATAATCATACCGCAGTATCCTCTGTCTGGGGCCTCTGTTACATACTTCATTTTACGTACTTCATGATCAGGCGGGAAAGCAAACACGTTCGTATGCATAATAAATGCAATCGTATCGCCACTAAATTTCAGGTGAAATTCGAACTCGCCTTTTTCAAAAAACTGAACCTCTAAGGATGGATCTTTTTTGATAACCTCAGGAGTAAGTTTTTCAGCTATATCTTTAGCACATCTTTTTAGTTCTTTAAACACCGTAAGCGTGTTTCTGTAAATATGTTGTTTTAAGCCCGCTTTCGTGTTTAAACCACCTATAATTCGTACTATATCTTCAGACATTTTTTTGTTATTTATTACAAATCTAATTCTTTCTAAAAACATACTAAAAATATGACTATTAGACTATTAAATAAGTATAAATTAAGGTACTTTCGCAACATCCAATTAAGGGTCAATTTAGAATAAAATGTCAGAAACAGCAAAAATCAGCATTCAAGGAGTAGAAACAGAACTGCCTCTAATGGTGGGTTCGGAAAATGAAGTAGGAATAGATATTAGTGGACTACGAGCAGCCACTGGAGCTGTTACTCTGGATTTTGGGTACAAAAATACAGGGAGTACTACAAGTAGTATAACCTATTTGGACGGTGAGGCAGGAATATTAAGACACCGTGGTTACTCTATCGAAGAACTAGCCGATAAAGCTGAGTTTTTAGAAGTAGCTTATTTATTAATAAATGGAGAATTGCCTACTAAAGAGCAATATGACGCTTGGGATAATGAGATAAGAAGACATACGCTTGTAAATACAGACATACAAAATATGTTTGATGCATGGCCTACAGGATCTCATCCAATGGGACAGCTTATTGCGATGATATCTTCTTTATCTTCTTTTTATCCTGAAAGTTTGAATCCAAATTCTGGAGAAGAAGCACGCATGAGAACCATTACTAGATTATTGGCTAAAATGCCAACACTTTGTGCAATGATCTCTAAAAATAGAATTGGTCACCCGATTATCTATCCTAAAAATAACCTAAGCTACGTAGAGAACTACTTGAATATGACATTCAAGCACGTAACGGAGGATTATGAATTAGATCCAGTATTTGTACGCGCGATGAATAAGTTACTGATTTTGCACGCAGATCATGAGCAAAACTGCTCTGCATCTACGGTAAGATTAGTGGGTTCTAGTCATGCAAATTTATATGCTTCCATATCTGCTGGTGTTGCGGCTCTGTGGGGTCCATTGCACGGCGGAGCTAATCAGCAAGTAATAGAAATGTTAGAGGCAATAGCGGCAGATGGCGGCGATGCTCAAAAATATATTGATAAGGCTAAAGATAAAAATGACCCGTTCCGTTTAATGGGTTTTGGCCACAGAGTGTATAAAAACTTTGACCCACGAGCGATTATTATTAAGAAATCAGCAGATGAAGTGTTGGAGAAATTAGGTGTTAATGATCCTACATTAGAGATTGCTAAGAAACTAGAACAAGCAGCACTTTCTGATCCTTATTTTATTGAACGTAAGTTGTTCCCTAACGTAGATTTCTATTCTGGTATCATTTACCGAGCTATGGGCTTCCCCGTGGAAATGTTTACCGTACTATTTGCTCTTGGCCGTTTACCAGGATGGATTGCACAATGGAGAGAAATGATGGATGACAAACAGCCTATCGGAAGACCTAGACAAATATATACAGGTCCGGTGTCTCGTTCCTTTACTCCATTAAACGAGAGAGGGTAATATACGTTTCACTCTAGTCGAGTGAGTTTATAAAATTTAAAATGTGAGCGATACAGTTGAAATTTTCAGCTTATCGTTCACATTTTTTTTGCACCAAAGAGAAGGGTAAGTCAATTGTATTATCTAGAAAAGTAGAATTTTAAGTAAACCTAAATGAGGTTCCCAAAGTAGGATTTACTTTTTAATGCCTTCCAAATAGGTACCGGTTACTTTTGTTTTTAGCATATATTTCTCTGGGTAGATGTCCTCAGCTAGAATAACAAAGTCAGCAAGTTTTCCTTTTTCAAGCGAACCTATTTTTTGTTCCATAGTATTACCTCGTGCTGCCCACAAGGTCATGCCGAGTAAGGCTTCTTTCGGACTTAGTGCTTCTTCCATATGGAAGCCACCCATCGGTTGATTTTTAGTATCTTGGCGATAAACGGCAGCAAAAAATGTCTTTAGAGGCGAGATATCCTCTACCGGGAAATCGGTACCCAACGGCATCCATCCATTTAGCGCTAGTAAACTTTTATAAGCGTAAGCGCCATTCATGCGCGTATTACATAAGCGTTTGTCTGCCCAACGCATATCACTGGTGGCATGAGTGGGCTGCACAGAAGGTATTATCGAGTATTTTGAAAATAAGGCTCTGTCTTCGGGAGTTACCACTTGAGCATGTTCAATTCGCCAGCGTTTGTCATTCTTTCCTTTAAGGAATTCGCCGTAAATCTCCAATACTCGTTTATTGGCACTGTCACCTATACAATGCGTGTTAGCTTGGAAGTTAAGATCGTATACTTGTTGGTAGAGTTTTACCAGCTGGTTGGGCTCAGTAACCCATACGCCGCTGTGGCCGGCGTGGTCGCAATAGGGTTGTTTTAGTTTTGCTCCTCGAGAACCTAAAGCTCCGTCAGCATACAACTTAAACGAGGACACTTGCAACTTATCGTTAGCGATTGGCCCATTCTTTTTGAAATATTCAAAATTTTCATCGGTTGGATTAGCCATTGCGTATACTCGTATAGTTAAATCCCCCGTTTTTTGTAAACTATCAATGAGTAGTATCGTACTCAGATCTAGGCCAGCATCTGTTACGGTGGTAAGTCCAGCATCAAAACAAGCTTGTTGGCCCATTAATAAAGCTTTAATTTCACTTGATCTGGAAGGAGCCGGAATAATATTATCAATGAGATTCATAGCATTATCGGTGAGTAAGCCTGTCAATCGTCCATTTTGTATATCGATGGTTCCTCCTGCAACTTTAGTAGTTACAGAAATACCTGCGAGCTCTAGTGCTTTAGCGTTGGCTAATCCTGCATGTCCGTCTATCCGTTTCAGAAAAACGGGTGTGTTTGGGAAGTAGGCATTTAGTAAATTATTGGTTAATGTTCCTTTTTCTTCCCAGGTTGTTTGATCCCAGCCTCGGCCTGTAATCCAACCTTCGTTGGTCGTTTTGGCAAATGTTATAGTTCTTTCTATAAGTTCGTCTAAGCTACTAACGTTGATTAAATCAACTTTTTGTAAGGTCAAGCTATATCCGTAAAAATGTGAATGAGCATCAATAAATCCAGGATAAACAGTGCCATCAACCTCTTGAATTTCACCGGTGTACTTAGATTGAATTTCTTTCGCTGTGCCAAAGGCTACAATCTTACCATCGCTAATCGCAAGCGCTTCTGCCATATCAAATTCCTCATTGCAGATATAAATCTTATTTGCAATGAGGATTCGGTCTACGGCTATTTTTGGTTCTCCACAAGAACTTATAAAAACAATACCTATCGTGAGGAAGTAAAATAGCGTTTTCATGGTTTATTTAGATCTAGTTTCGGCAAGTTTTAATGCTGCAGGAAGATTGATTTCTGCTCCTGTTTTGGATAAAGTACGTACGTTAACTTTCTTTTTTTGTCCAGGTATACGTTGACGGCCTTTAATCGGGATAGCACTTTGCAATAATATTTCTCTTAACTCGGCTGCGGTAAGATTTGGATAGTAGCTCCAAACAAAACCTGCTACACCTGCCACCACAGGACTCGCCATACTTGTTCCGTCAAATGCTTCATAGTTATTTTCGGGCGTGGTAGAATAAATAGCAACGCCTGGGGCAAAAAGATCCACTTCCTTTTGACCGTAGTTAGAAAATTCTGCAATTTTATTTGGCTTTTTCTTCCAACTTAGTGCGCCCACTTCAATCCAGTTATTGCTGGCATCAAAATTTTTCGGGAAGTTGTCAGTGATGTCATTGTTTTGATTGCTATTTCCTGCTGCATGTACCAGTAATACGCCTTTACTCTCTGCGTATTTTATGGCTTCATTAACAACGTCTATGTTGTAGGCATATCCTTTTCCAAAACTCATGTTCACGATTTTAGCACCATTATCTACAGCGTATCGAATGCCATTAGCCACATCTTTATCACGCTCGTCTCCATCGGGTACATTTCGGATACTCATAATTTCGCAACTCTGACATATACCTTGAGCTCCAAAATCATTACTCGCGTCTGCTGCGATGATACCGGCTACATGCGTACCGTGAGAAGAGTGCTCACCATAGTAAACGCTGTCATTTCCATAAAATCTATTGGTTACATCTGCGTAATCATCCCCAACATTTTCAGGGCGAGGATCGAAGTCTACGTTGTAGTTGTATTTTGCTTGTTGTTTAAAATGTTCGTATCCACCATTTAAACCATCTCTCATCGCCGTAAAATTAAGTGGTCGTTTCTTCGAATTGCTCAAAAGCACTTGTTTAGCAGACTCTTCAAATTTGCTTTTGCTTTGATGCGCTTCTAGTTCGGCGATGGTCATATCCTCACCATAACTCTCAGCTAAAAAATCCATACCCAGTTTTAACCCTTCGTAAGCCTCAAAATAAAGCGTCGCATTTACACTGTTGTCCAGGAAATCTTTCTTTATGGTGAGGTATTTGGCATATTCCATTGGGTTTCTTTCTTGTGCGTCGGTATTGCCTTCATAAATGGGTTTAAGTCGGCGATATTCTCGAGTAACCTCTAGGTTATCTTCAATAGTGCCTCCAATAAAGTTCCAACCATAAACATCGTCTTTGTAGCCGTTTCCGTCATCATCTATACTATTGCCGGCTATTTCACCTTTATTGGTCCAAAGCCTATTTTTGAGATCGGGATGATACACATCTACACCAGCATCCGCAACTGCCACCACGATTGTAGTAGGTTTTTTATCCTTCATCATCGCTTTGGCTTCTTCAAGCCCCACTCCGGAGTTTATTTTAGAACTGTTTGGTGCTAAATGCCAAAATTGGTCACTCGGATTTTGAGCAAAAATGCTCGATGTAGCAGCAATTAGCGCTATTATTATACTATACTTTTTCATGAATTTTTAAGTTTGAATCACACCTACATTATACTTTGCCACCGGTGCATTATTGGCCATTTCAATACCCGCACTTATCCATTTTCGGGTGTCGAGTGGGTCTATTATCTCATCCACCCAAAGTCTAGATGCGGCATATTCTGGAGTGGTTTGTTTGTTGTATCGATCGATTATTTTAGAAAGCAATGCTTGCTCTTTTTCTTCGGTTATCACTTCTCCGTTCTTCGCTAAGCTCGCTTTTTCTATTTGTAATAAAACCTTAGCTGCTTGCTCGCCTCCCATTACGGCTATCTTGGCACTTGGCCAGGCCACGATAAGTCTTGGGTCGTATGCTTTACCGCACATAGCGTAGTTGCCTGCCCCATAACTATTACCCATTATCACGGTAAATTTAGGAACGGTGCTGTTGCTCATGGCGCTTACTAGTTTTGCTCCATCCTTTATTATGCCGCCGTGCTCACTTCTGCTGCCTACCATAAATCCTGTAACGTCTTGCAAGAACAGCAGAGGTACTTTCTTTTGGTTACAGTTCATGATAAATCGTGCTGCTTTATCGGCACTGTCAGAGTAAATCACCCCACCAAATTGCATTTCACCTTTTTCGCTTTTTACGAGCTCGCGGTTATTGGCAACAATACCAACAGCCCAACCATCTATGCGCGCATAGCCACATAATATGGTTTTCCCGTATTTTTCCTTGTACTGCTCAAACTCAGAATTATCCACCAATCGATGAATAATTTCTAAGGTATTGTAGGTTTTGGAACGTTCTGCAGGTAAATGTCCATAAAGCTCTTTTTCCTTTAAATTAGGTTTAAATGCTTCAGTTCTGCTAAATCCTGCTTTTTCAAATGATCCTACTTTATCCATCAAAAACTTGATGCGGTCTAAACAAGCTTGGTCATTGGGAAAACGATCGTCAATTACCCCAGATAAGTCCGTTTGAGAAACAGAGCCTCCCAGTGTTTCGTTGTCTATATTTTCACCGATAGCAGCCTTTACTAAATAGCTCCCCGCTAAAAAGATACTTCCTGTTTTATCTACAATGAGAGCCTCATCACTCATTATGGGCAAGTATGCGCCACCTGCAACACAGCTTCCCATTACTGCAGCTATTTGCGGAATACCTCTACTGCTGAGAATGGCATTATTTCTAAATATCCTACCAAAGTGTTCTTTGTCTGGAAATATCTCATCTTGCATCGGTAAGAAAACGCCTGCGCTGTCTACCAAATAGATAATAGGCAAGTTGTTTTCCAGGGCAATTTCTTGAAAACGTAGATTTTTTTTGGCAGTAATAGGGAACCAAGCACCTGCTTTCACGGTAGCGTCATTGGCTACAATTAGGCATTGTCTGCCCGCTACTTTGGTAATACCACCTACTACGCCTCCTGCCGGACATCCCCCGTATTCTGGGTACATTTCATACCCTACGAAGGTGCCGATTTCTAGAAAATCTGCATCGTTATCTTTTAGGTAGTCAATGCGCTCACGTGCCAATAATTTGCCTTGCGCTTTTTGTTTGGCAGCAGATTTTTCGCCACCACCGAGGTGTATTTTTTTAGCTAATTTGACATAGTCACTCAGTAAAATCTTATTGGTGTCTTCGTTTTTATTAAATGCTAATTCAGATGGACTCATTTTGTGCCTCAAACGTAATGAAATTTGACGATTTATGCTTGGCTTGAATAGGTATAAATAACAAATTAACAGATGGAATAATAAAATAAGCATGCGGTAATACGGACAGTAAAGGATTGAAAATGACCTAGAATAGGGCACTAGTTGAGAAAAGTATTAAATCGTATCGTTTTAACTTTAGGGTTCTGTTAACTTCGCACACGTGCAAACTTTCTTTTCACATGGCAAATTATTAATCACAGGGGAGTATGTGGTGCTAGATGCTGCATTATCCTTAGCGCTGCCTACCAAATTGGGCCAGAAAATGGAGGTGGTATTTGAAGAAAACCTGAACGATAATACGCTAACGTGGTATAGCCTAGATAGTGAGGGTGAAACCTGGTACCGAGAAGAGTTTTTGTTGGTAGAAGTGAATAATCAACTACAAGTACAAACGCATCCGATGGATGTTTGTACTACTAACGCTATAACCGATAAACTGTGTCAAATACTAACGAAGGCCATTGCCTTAAATCCTGAGTTTTTGAAAAACGGAAGTTACGTGGTAAAAACATATCTTGAATTTCCGAATAACTGGGGCCTTGGTAGCAGCAGTACCTTACTCTGTAACATAGCTAAATGGGCAGAAGTAGATGCTTTTGAATTGCTAGAAGCTAGTTTTGGAGGGAGTGGATACGACATCGCCGTGGGGATGCTTGGAGGAGATGTTTTGTATCGCAGTCCAGCAATGTGGGAAGGCTATGTGTACCAACCTTCTTTTAAAGATAAATTGTACTTCGTGCACTTGAACCAAAAGCAAGACAGCCGTGAGGGAATAGCAGCATACAAAAGCAAAAAAGTCAAAGTTCAGGACATTGAAATGATTTCAAATCTAACAGAATCGCTCATTTCTTGCCACGATTTTGATGCGTTTCAGCAACTTATTACTGCCCATGAAACCTGTATTTCGGGCATACTCGAAATGCCTACGGTAAAAGAAAAATTATTCGCAGATTATCCGTTTGCAATCAAAAGTTTGGGTGCTTGGGGAGGCGATTTTATTTTAGCATGTGGCGACAATCAAACAAGAGATTACTTTCATCAAAAAGGATTTGAAACCGTTTTGTCTTATTCTGAACTTATCAAATAACCCATTTTGTATTCACTAAACACCGTTTACCTTTGTTACTACTAATCTAAATGACCACTTATACCACCGCCTGGAAGAGTCCTAGCAATATAGCACTTGTAAAATATTGGGGTAAAAAGCCAGAAGGAATTCAAATACCTAGCAATTCGTCAATTAGCTTCACGCTAAAGAATTGTGCTACAACCACCAAACTTACGTTGGTAGAACAAGCTGATTTAGAAATTACTGTGCTTTTGGAAGGAAACCAAGAGCCGGGGTTTGTTCCAAAAATTGAGCAGTTTCTGCACCGAATATCAGGCGTGTTTCCGTTTGTGCTAAATGGAAAATACACCGTGGATACGAGCAATAGTTTTCCGCATAGTAGCGGTATAGCCAGTAGCGCCAGCGGTATGAGTGCATTAGCACTTTGTATTTGTGATATTGCCAAAGAAAAAGGATTATTAGCAGAAGAAGACTTCAAACAAACTGCGTCTATATTGGCCAGATTAGGAAGTGGAAGTGCAAGCAGAAGCATCTATGGACCAATGGGGCAATGGGGAGAGCATCCCGATTATAGAGGTAGTAGTGACGAATTTGCGATTCCCTATACAGACATTCACTCGGTATTTACGGATTTTTGTGATACCATATTATTAGTGCACCGCGGACAAAAAACGGTAAGTAGCACCGTAGGTCATGGCTTGTTAAAAGACAATCCCTACGCCACAGCACGATTTGCTCAAGCTCAAGAAAATATGATTGCGATGAAAAGTATTTTAAAATCAGGAGATTTAGATGCTTTCATAGCTTTAGTAGAAAGTGAGGCACTTACCCTGCATAGCCTAATGATGAGTAGTAGTCCTTATTTCATTTTAATGAAGCCCAACACGCTCAAAATCATAGAATCCATTTGGGCGAAGAGAGAGAAAGATGCAGTGAAATGGTGCTTTACCTTGGATGCTGGAGCCAATGTTCATTTTCTTTATCCGCAGGCAGACCAGGCCGCAGCAAAAGCATTTATAGAAAAAGAACTCGCTCAATACTGTGAAAACGGTGCGTTTATCCATGATGAAGTGGGAATGGGAGCGGAGAGACTTTAAGTAGAAAAAACAGGTGTAGATGTCTCAGCCACAAAAACTTAAACCATTTTTACCTAGTTTATTACAGGTATTAGCCGCAAAAAATAGTAGAACATACATCTAAAATCAGCGTAAATACATCCGAAATCCCTCATACTAAGTCAAAATAACTATCTTTGCTTCGCACAAATGATTAAAGAATCACTTTTCTATAGTAAAATACTTCTCTTTGGAGAATATGGCATTATTCAAGATGCAATGGGACTGTCTATTCCTTATAATTTTTACAAGGGTAAATTTCACTTTGCAGATGACCGATATTCAGAGTCAAACGAGCATTTGCGCACCTATTACACCTACTTGTCGTATCTAGATACTTCAGGTGAGGCGGTTGCAAAACTAGATTTACAAGCATTCAAAAAAGACATTCAACTAGGCATCTCATTTGATTCTAGCATACCTCAAGGTTTTGGTGTAGGCAGTAGTGGCGCGCTTGTCGCAGCTATTTACGATAAATATGCAGTCAATAAGATAGATCCTGAAAACGTAAACAAAGGAGAACTTTCAGTATTGAAAGCGATTTTTGGTCAGATGGAGTCTCATTTTCATGGCAAAAGTTCAGGATTAGATCCTCTTATATGTTACTTAAATCTTCCTGTGGTGATTAAAAGCAAAGAAGATTTAGACACCGTTGGCTTGCCGATGCAAACTGCAGATAGTAAAGGTGCTATCTTTTTATTAAACACCCAATCTCCAGGAGAAACGCAACCAATGGTTCAAATTTTTATGGAGAAAATGAAAGAGCAAGGTTTCCGTAACATGATGAAAACAGAGCTTAGAAAGTATAACGACGAGTGTATTAAGTCTTTCTTAAAAGGAGATTTTAATCCATTGTTTGGTAATTTGAAACATCTTTCAGCATTGTTACTTCAAAATTTCAGTCCTATGATTCCGCCTGCATTCAGAGAAGTGTGGAGAACAGGAATCGAAACGGGCGATTACTACCTTAAACTATGCGGAAGTGGTGGCGGGGGCTATATTTTGGGTTTCACCCGAGATTACGAAAAAGCACAAAAACAACTAAGTAGCTACGAGCTAGAGTTGGTACATCGTATATAATCGCTAGTGTATGAGCGCGATTATATCTCAAAAACGCGATTCCATTTATCTTAAAATTATAGCTTTACTGTCTTCTGTTCGTTGGAAGAACGTACTGTTTACAGCTCTTGCACAATACATAAGTTTTCTTTTTGCATTTAATGTGAAAGAAGATATTTTTCATTCGTTACTAGAAGTTAAGGTTCATCTTATCATCCTATCAACGGCCTTAATCCTGGCCGGAGGTTATATCATCAATAATTTTTATGACATCGAGAAAGACTTAATCAATAGGCCGCATCGTACTCGTTTTCAAAATTTAATAGGTCGTGGATTTAAGCTCAACTTCTATTTAGTACTTAATTTTTTGGGCTTAAGTATTGCCCTTTATGCTTCTTGGAGAATTTTTTTATTTTTTGCTTTCTACACATTTGCGCTTTGGTTTTATTCCCATAAGCTAAGCAAGGTAGTATTGATCAGGGAATTAGCGGCTAGTTTCTTAACGGTACTCGCTTTCTTTAGTTTGGTATTTTACTATCAGAGTTTAAGCCTGATATTTTTTGTGTACGGATCCAATTTATTTTTTGTGCTCTTTGCTAGAGAGATTTATAAAGATATTATTTGGGTAAAGGGTGATGTAATAACGGGTTATGAAAGTATAGTAACCAAGATAGGGATTGAAACCAGTAAGCGAATCTTTCAGGTAATACTTATCGTTAGCTATGCGATAGATGCCATTTTTTTGATGGTGAATACCAAGCCAGAGTTCTTTTTTATATTAGGCGGGATCGCCATTTTAAAACTACTGATGATTTGGCTTATCGAAAAAAATAAAAAGCCTATACACCGAATTCTGCAGTTAGCATTATTGCTTTTTATTATTGGGATTATCTGGTTGTAGTCAATACTACAACTGCTCCATTAGTACACCAATTCCTTGTTCAAAGGAATGTGGCTCATAGCCCAGTACTTTTCTGCTTTTGGTTAAGTCAAAACCGGTGAGTGGCGGACGTTTAGCAGGTTGATTTAACGATTCACTGCTTACTACACGTAAAACGCTTGCGTCTAAATCAAAGTAATTAGCTACGCGTTGCACAAGTTCTAATATGCTCATTTGATCTTTTCCGCTGATATTATAAATACCTTCTGCTTGTTTATGTTCTATTAATTGGCATCCTTTGGCAAGATCTTCTGCCAAGGTAGGTGTTCTAAATTGGTCATCCACCACATTGATGGGTTGCCCTTTTTCCAAAGCCCCTTTAGCCCACAAAACGATATTGCTTCGGCTCATGTCATTTACCACACCGTACACCAAAACCGTACGTGCAATACTCCACTTCGTACAATACTCACGCACCATATTTTCGGCAAGTAGTTTACTGTGGCCATAGTAGCTCAGTGGGTTTCCCTCATCGTCTTCTTTATACGGCCCTTTTTTACCATCAAAAATAAAATCGGTGCTTAAGTGTATAAGGTGAGCGCCTGCGGTATTTGCGGCCGCAATAAGGTAGGCAACAGCATCTACATTCAGTTTATCGCATCCTTCTTTATCGGTTTCACAGCTATCTACGTTGGTCATGGCAGCTGTATTTATAATACAATCTGGAGCATGTTGTGCGATAACCTGTTGTACTTCTTTTTCATTAGTGATGTCTAGACTGGTATAGGTATATCCTTCCTTGCGCGGATATCTGTTTTCACCACGAGCGGTGGCAATGAGTTCT
>CAMDCQ010000051.1 GCA_945890595.1 Chitinophaga pinensis | reverse complement strand
TTCGAATAGTGATACGTTACTATGCTGTAAATTGGAAGCACGAACCAGTGGAGATTCGCTGGCTATTTGCGGCGTCGAATCCATAAATTTAGGAAGACAATCTATAAGTGGGTATCAGTACAGCTGGACGTCGCTAAGTGGCGCTAGTTTCTCTAGTAGTTCTGCAAATCCATCAGTATCGCCGTCAGTATCTACCTTATATAAATTAGTGGTGTCATCATCAGATGGATTATGTGCTCAAGATTCTGCACTTGTATATTTGAGAGTAAATCAAAAATTAAGCGTTACGCCAATTCGTGATACGTTCGTTTGTATAGGGGATAGTATTTTGATAACTGCAACCTCTGGCATGAATTATTATGAGTGGAATACCCCAACGGGTAAATTAACTCAATCGTCTATTTATGTAAAAGTAACATCTCCTGACATCCGTCTGTTTAGCATTGATAATAATTCATGTATATACAGAGATACATTTAGTGTTGTCCAAAAAGCACTTCCCCAATTTAGTTTGGGAAGCGATACGACAATCTGTGAAAATTTAACTATCACACTGAAGGGTCCGGCGAGTATGCAGACGTATGTGTGGAATAACGTGAGCACCGGTTCTAGGACCTACACAACAAATGTTTCTAAAATTCATAAGCTTAGTGTGGTAGATTCATTTGGCTGTAAATTTAGCGATAATATCGAAGTGTTAACAGTACCCAATTCACCATTTTCTCTAGGTCCAGATACATTGGTTTGTTCTGGGTCTAATTATACCATCTTCGGCCCATCGGCACTCAAATTTTATAAATGGAATAACGTATCGTCTGCATTGGCAAGTAAAACCGTAAATGCCGCAGGAAAATATTGGGCAGAAGCGTATAACAGTTTCGGATGTCCAAGTTATGATACTGTAAATATTTCATTTTATCCGAGTTCTGCCTTTAGTTTAGGAGCTGATCTTGGTTTTTGCGATGTGATAAATTATACCATTACCGGTCCCTCTGGAAAGAAAAATTATCTGTGGTCAGATAGCTCAACAAATCAAAACTTAACCATTGATACAGTTGGTATTTATCACTTAAAAATAGTAGATGATAATAAGTGTGTATATAGAGACACTGTTAAAGTAACATTATCTGAAAGTCCTATCATTTCGTTGGGGACAGTGACTAAAATACCTGCAAGTGGAATCTTAGAGCTAACACCGGGTACAGGTTTCAAAACCTATACATGGAATACGGGGGCATCTAGTGCGATCTTACAAGTGACGGATACAGGAACCTATTTTGTTACGGTGATTGACAGTAACGGTTGCTCTGGCTATGCATCTATATATATCAATAAAACAGCGGATATACGTTACATCAATGGTGCGCGATATAGTGTATATCCAAATCCTACAAACGAAATGCTTCACGTAGAAGGTGGCAGTGAGTTGTCTAAATCTGGATTAGCAATTGTGGATGGTTTAGGTAAAGTAGTATACCGTAATGAAACATTCAATGGGATTGAAACCATAAATGTAAAAGGTTTTCCTGCTGGGCTATATCGTGTAATTATTTCTTCGGAAGAAAAAGCACTAAACTTTAACGTTTTGGTGGCACATTAATTTATGTCCATAGAAATTAAAAATCTTACTAAAGTTTATGGAACTCAAAAAGCCATTGACAGTATTTCATTTAGCATTAGTGCTGGTGAGATAGTTGGGTTTTTAGGTCCGAATGGAGCGGGAAAGAGCACTACAATGAAAATATTGAGTGGTTATATTCCTCAAACTTCTGGTAACGCAAGTATTTTGGGTATGGATGTTGCAAAAGAGCCACTCAAAATAAAGGAACGAGTGGGTTATTTGCCTGAACTTAATCCCTTGTACAATGAAATGTATATCAAAGAATATTTGCAGTTTAATGCAGATATATACAAAATTAAAAATGCCAAGGAGGCTATCGAACATGTTATTGAAATAACAGGATTGACGTTAGAAAGAAAGAAAAAAATAGGTCAATTATCGAAAGGCTATAAGCAGCGCGTAGGACTCGCTCAGGCATTGCTTAATAATCCGGATGTATTGATTTTAGATGAACCAACTTCAGGTCTGGACCCAAATCAAATGACAGAAATCCGAAAGCTGATTGTAGAGTTAGGGAAGAATAAAACTATTCTCTTATCAACGCATATAATGCAAGAAGTTGAAGCGATGTGTAGCCGTGTTATTATCATAAACAAAGGAAAGATAGTTGCAGATGATCAAGTAGGGAATATTAAAAACAGGTTGAAAAACACTGCTAAAACAACACGTGTAAGATTTCGTGATACCATTGAAGTAAACAAACTAAAAGAGCAATCTGGCGTTGAAGCAGTTGTCGCTATAGAGTCTAATGTCTATGAAGTGACGGCAAGTAACGGTACAGATTTAGCTGAATTGTTATTTAAATTTGCCATCGCTTCAAATACAATTATTACAGAACAAATAGAATTGTCCGAGTCGTTAGAAAACGTATTTCATCAGTTAACCAAAAATGTATAGCATATTTAAAAAAGAGATACGCAGCTTCTTAAGTTCGCTGATAGCCTATGTTGTCATTATCGTATTCTTGCTGCTTAATGGACTTTTTACCTGGGTTTTTGCAGATGGTAATGTGCTTACGCTGGGCTATGCCAATCTAGATGTATTGTTTTACATGGCACCATGGATATTCATTTTTCTTATTTCAGCTATTACCATGAGAGCTATTTCCGAAGAAATAAAGCAAGGCACATATGAAATATTGGGGACCAAACCTCTCACTGATTTAAATATCATTTTAGGTAAATATTTTGCTGCTGTAGTCCTGGTGTTTTTCGCCATAGTGCCAACCTTCATTTATTTTTATTCGATTTATCAACTAGGCTTACCTAAGGGCAATATTGACGTGGGAGCAACTTGGGGATCGTATATAGGACTTATTTTATTGGGAGCGTGTTATGCGGCCATTGGTCTTTTTGCTTCTGCGATAACGCCTAATCAGATTGTCGCGTTTATTTTTAGCATGGTTCTTTGTTTCTTTTTCTATGTTGGTTTTCAGCAGTTAAGTAATCTTAACTTATTTGGTAGCAAAGACAGCATTGTGCAGGCTCTGGGTATACAGTATCATTATGACTCTATAAGTAGGGGAGTGGTAGATACTCGGGATTTAGTCTATTTTGGGTCCTTGATCACGTTTTTTTTAGGTTTAACATATTTAACATTGGATAGCAGAAAATGGTAAACAAGTTTAAAACCAATACTCGGAAAGGTATGCTCATCCGGAAAATGGGCATAGGATTTATAGGTATAATTTTGCTCAATATAGTAGCAGATTCATTTTATACCAGGCTAGACCTAACCAAAGAAGGAAGGTTCACTCTGTCTAACTCTACTGAAAAGTTGATTAATAAAATAGAAGATGATTTATACATTACTGTTTTTTTGGATGGCGACATTCCTGTAGACTATAAAAGGTTGCAATCTGCAACAAGGGACATGCTCAATGAGTATAGATTGACATCTTCCGGCAAAATAAGCTTTGATTTCGAAGACGTACTCGAAGACAAGGAACTTAAAGATAAAGAAAAAATCTTAGGTGAAATCTACGGAAAAGGTTTGCGTATAGAAAGGTCGGAAACTGCCCCAGACGAGGCTCCTTCTGAAAAGTATATCATTCCTGCTGGTATCGTGTTTTACAAAGGCCAGGAATACCCCTTCAACTTATTAAAAAGAGAATTCGGAAAACCGCTGGAAGAAGAAATTAACGGTTCTATTGAGCTTTTAGAGTATGAAATAGGAAACGCCATCAGGAAGGCCATTGTAGGTAAAGATGTGAAATTAGGTTTCACCACGGGCCATGGGGAGCTAAGTCCGTTAGAAACCGCAGATATTGGTAAAGAACTAAGCGGATACTACAGTATAAACCTGATTAATTTGAACCTAACCGATTCGAATTGTTATAAAATATTTGCTAAAGATGTGATTGCTCAACCGGATAAACCCGTTTTTACAATCTTGGTTGAGGGGCTCATTAGAGAACTGAAAAAATTTAATGGAATCGTAATCGCAAAGCCTACAAAACCGTTCACAGAACCTGAAAAATACGTATTAGATCAATATGTAATGAATGGAGGAAAAGTGATTTTTTTGGTCGAAAACTTATTGGCAGAAATGGATTCAGTGGCTAAGTATGGTCAGGTATCAACTATTAATCAGAACCATAATTTAGATGATTTGCTTTTTCATTATGGGGTAAAAGTACAGCCTACATTGGTGCAAGATTTACAATGCCACGGCATACCTGCTATTAATCAACAAACGAATCGACCAGGTTTCTTCCCGTGGATGTTTTATCCATTATATAGCGCAGTTGACGATAATCCGGTTTCCAAAAACTTAGAAAATGTTTGGGGACAATACAGTAGCACCTTAGATACTACTACCCGTAAGTCACTTAAGCATACCGTCCTTCTTCGATCATCGCTTAAAAGCAGGGTTGCACATAACCCGGTACTCATTTCGTTAGATTTATTAAAGATAACTCCTGATCCTGCTAATTTTAATAAAGGGAATCAGATAGCAGCCATATTAGTAGAGGGTGAATTTACGAGTCCTTTCCGGTTTAGAGATGGTATAAAAAAAGCATTTGACATTCCGTTTATTGGTTCTGTGAAGAATAACGCAATAATCGTTATAGGGGATGGCGACATCATACGAAATCAAACATCTTCTGACGGTCAAGTTTATCCGTTAGGCTATGATAAATTTGCTTCCAAACATTTTGGAGCACCTGTAGAGTTTGCCAATAAGAAATTTTTCATGAATTGTGTAGACTACTTGTGTGATGAGACAAATCTGATTGAGGTACGAAGTCGCGAAGTAGAACTAAGATTATTGGACAAAGTAAAGATTAAAAAGGAACGTACTTTCTGGCAAAGTATAAATATGATAGTTCCTATTTTATTGGTGATTATATTCGGGCTAATTAATTCGATGTATCGCAAAAAACGCTGGGCATAGCTTACCATGAGAAAGTGGCTAACCTACATATTACTTTTAGCAATACTTATTGTCTCTGGACAAGATAACCATTTCGTTAACGTTTCTGCTACCCCCGGATTTTTATTAGCACATAGAGCAGATTTACTAGGCTTAGCAGCTCATAATTACGGTGTCGAATTATCATACGAGCAAAATAAGTTTAATTCAACTTGGGGTTCCGACTATAAAAAACCGAGTGTTGGGTATGGTGTTTTATACTACAATTTAGGCAAAGAGGAAACCGGGCATGCTTTTGGTTTTCTCACGCACGTCAAGTTGAATATAGCCACGATAGGAAAATCAGACATACGATTTAGAATGGGTGCTGGTTTAGCGTACCTCACCAAAAAGTTTGAGGTGTACGAAAACCGTCGAAATCAAGCGATAGGTAGCCATTTTAACGGTAGTATGCAATTTGGTTTAATTGGTCACACACCTATATTATCCAAAAATTATTTAGAATACGGTATCTCTATTTCTCATTACTCTAATGCAGCATTTAAAGTGCCAAATTTGGGGTATAATATTCCTTCGGTAACGGTAAGATATGGATTTGGATTAGGAGAAAAGCAGAATAGAACACCTGAGTTAGCATTATCGGACAAAAAGATCGATTGGCGTGCGGCATTAATTTATGGTAAGAAGCAACGTAACTTTGGAAATCCAATTAATTTTTATAATTACGGTGTTCTGCTACGAGGGATTAAAAATGTAAGTAATACAAAGGCTTGGAGATTTGGTGCTGATTACACCCTAGACAAAACGTATAAGTACTCTGAGAACAATTTAATTTCGTTAGACTCCATATCTATAGGTGAGCAGTCGGAACTAGCTGTAGCAGCTGGATTTCAATGGAATTTTGGAAGAGTTGACGTTATCGCAGAAATAGGGGCATATGTATATAGACCTGCAGTGTTAAAAAATCCATTAAGTCAGCGGATGGGTTTGAGCTATAGATTAAATGAGCATTGGAATGCCCAAGGTACATTGCGTTTTCATAGAGGTGTTGCTGATTTTTTTGAAATGGGTATGGGTTATACGCTATGAAGAAAATCGTTTACATAGGAATTTTGGTGACCTTATGGTCCTGTCAACGTGGGGATGATTGTTTCACCGGTAAAGGAGCTAACGGGATTATATCAAGGAAACTGGAGGTTTTTGAGAAGATCAGCATTGAAAATAGACTAAATTTAATAATAACTCAGGATAGCACTAAAGCAGGTGAAGTTAGTATTAGTGGTCCAGAAAATTTATTGGAGGAAATTACTACGGAGGTTGACGGAGGTTGGTTGCGTATTAAGAATACCAATACGTGCAATTTTGTTAGGACTTATGATTATGAATTAACCGTACACGTATTTTTAAAGGATCTGAGTCTACTTAATGTGGATGGAATTGCATCTGTAAAAACAGAAGATACGTTAAAGATAAAGAAGCTAGATATTGAACATCTTGCCTTGTCGGATATACACTTAACGTTAAGTGGTGACGAGGTTTTCTTGCGATCGAGAAATTCTGCACACACAAAGTTAGAAGGAAGAATAAAGGTGTTTAAAGGTTCCATAGAAGAAATTTCGGATGTAGATGCGGAGTTTTTGATTGCGGAGGAGGTGTTACTCGATACACACACACCACTAGATTGCCTAGTAAATGCCTCTAAAGGTCTATACGTGAAACTATATGGGCCAGGAAGTATTGTGTACGTGAATGAGCCTTCGGAATACAAAATTGTAGATGTACAATTAAGCACGGGAAGGCTGCGTAAAAAATAAAAAGGAGCATTTTGTGTATGCTCCTCTTTATTTTTGGTGATGAAAAACTTAGGTTATGCTAATGTTTTTAGGCTTTGATTCTTCTTTTTTTGGTACGAGGACTGTTAAAATCCCTTCTTGAAACGTAGCACTTATGCCATCTAAATTTGCGTTTTTGGGTAAATGTACATCGCGTGTGAACATGCCGTAGTTAAACTCGGAGTGAAGAATCTTGTTGTCTGAAGTGATGGCGTTACGTTGGGCTTCTATCTTGATAATAAGATCTTCTTGTCGTATGCTAATGTTTTCTTTAGGTACTCCAGGAAGACTGAGTTGTAGCATGTAACGGTCATTATTCTCAGATAATTCAACAGCAGGTTTATAGGATACGTCTGGCTTAAGGGTTTTTTCAGACAGCATCTCATTTACGATTTGTCCGAAGTTATTGATAAGGACGTCAGAAAAAATGGTAGGGTTACTTTTAAGTTTCATTTTATATTTTGTTATTTGATGGGGAAGGTTCAATTGCTGTTCCTTACCCAATAAAACGACAAAAAGGCGCAATCTGGCTAAAATAAAATTACAAAAGAGCCAAAATGGCTGCTATATGGCGACCACGATAGTATTAATGTCTTGAAAAATTTCAGTACTTACGTTTTTGTAGAGCATGCCAAGTTCGATGATAAGAGAACTGAGTTGCTTATTTTCCGTTACAGTTCTGCTAATTGTGTTAAAGATTACTAGACCTCCAACGGCGGTATGAGATTTTATCGCCTTTAAGAAATCGGGATCTTTTAGGAGTATGGAATTATTTAATTCCTTAAATAGATCCACAAGAATAATATCATATTGATTAACATCTTGACGCAAAAATTCGGCAGCATCACAGCACACTATATCCGGCTTCAGTTGAAACAGATGGGCAAAGTGGTCCTTATATAGTTCAATAATCGTAGCATCATATTCAATGCCTACAAGTGAGTTTTTATAGTTGTACTTCTGATCCAATAGTTCTACTACACTTCCGCATCCAAAGCCCAATATTAATATACGCTGCGCTTCTTGTATTTTGTGCGTGTAGGGAGATAAAGCTCTTGCGATAACTTTTGAAGCGTTACCAAACGAGAAGTTCGCGTCTTTAGTGTTTAACGTTTTCTTACCATTACTCCATACCAATTCAAGATAGTCATTTTGAGGGGAGCTTGTTTTTAAAATAGGAATGTCCCAAAAATAGGAGCACAGTTGAATAAGTGTTTTTTTCATAAAAAAAGCCTTCTGTTTTTAAGCAGAAGGCCGAAGTTTAAATCTTTCTATGGATATTAATTAGTGTTGTACAATAACTTTGGTAACCGCTTTTGATTTGCTTCCGATTACTTCAATAAAA
This sequence comes from Chitinophaga pinensis, assembly GCA_945890595.1. Classification (GTDB taxonomy): domain Bacteria; phylum Bacteroidota; class Bacteroidia; order NS11-12g; family UBA9320; genus UBA9320. The sequence continues at coordinate 5,544 of CAMDCQ010000051.1, read as the reverse complement.
TAGTTGCCATTGTTTAAATTCTCTGTTTCTAGTTTGATAACACCACTGTTAGTGCCTTTTTGACTTTCTACTAATTGACCAGCAATGCTGTAGACATTAAGCGTATAAGTACCTACAATTTCAGAATTGATTGTTACAAGATTATTTGCAGGATTAGGATACGCCTTAATCGCTGGTTTTATGCTTGTATTGTCTGGTCTTATACCCGCAGTAAGTGAGTTAGATTCCCATATACCCATACCATGTGTTGCTGCGTAAATTTTTACCCCTGACCAAGGTTTAGATTTATTTTGAATAACTTCAAATACAGGAACACGAGGCATTGGCATATCTGTTTTTACGCCAGTGATGTTCTCTGTCCATGTTGGTGTTGCGACATTTCCATTATTTGTTGCCCATACGCCAAATTCAGTACCAAGTACAATAAGCTTTGGATCGTCTTTACTTATTAAAGCATGGTACACTGGGAATTTAGGTAAAGCGCCTTGGATGCTTGTCCAGTTAGGAGAAGCAGCGCTTAAGTTAGTCGTGATATAAACATAATTGGTGTTACCATAGTTGCCTAACGATACTACTGCTCTATCTGGATTAGCATTGTCAATAGCAATGGAGGTAATGGTTCTGTTTGCAGATGAAAGGTTGCCAGTGATGTCTGTTTGAACTAACTCAGCGGCTATTGCATCGTATTTTTTCACAACCGTTGTATCGAAGTTAGCACTAAGAAGGTTATCTATTCTGTATATTTTACCTCCAGAAGTAGTAGCATAAAGTGAATTACCGTCTTTTGATGTAGTCATATAGTGTATGCCTCTTTTGTCGGATACTCTAAACCATCTTATAGAACCTCTTCCTTTTGGCTTTCCAGCGTCAAATGCTTTACCGTTAGCGTCTGTACACATCCAAATTCCATTGTCCATGGCAAAAAATAAACGAGAATTAACGAGAGTATCATCTCCAGCAACTGCCCCAGTTCGTTGTATGCGGTCAATAACGGTAGGATCTTCCCAAAGGGTTAGCGGATTATCGAAATAGCTAGTAATGTTAGTATTCTCATTATTAGGTGTTTTGAATGAAGCTGCAATACGGTTATCCCACATGGATCCCATATCAGAACCACCAGTGATGGATCTGTTCAGACCGCCGTATTGATTTTCTGCGAACATTATATTAGGATCGTATTGAGAAATCTCACACTGAAATCCGTCGCCACCTAATATATCGAATGAATTTTTACGTGGGAAAGTTTCGCCACTTAAAATCAAGGTATTGTTGTCTTGAGTACCTCCGATAACGCGATTATCTGAACTAGCAGCTATACCGAAAAATTGTGTTGTGATATAGTTTAAGCTAATGTCACGGTATCTATCTAATTCTGCATTTGTGGTTCGAGCTATACCCCCGTCATTACAAATGTACATTATAGGATCTTTGCCAGTATTATCAAAGGTTATGTGGTGTTTATCTGCATGAACTCCAAAAGGATTCGTAGGTGAATTGAACGTATTACCTACAATTTTAGGTCCTTCTGATAAGGTCCATTCTGCAAGTTGTACGCCGCCAATAAAAACCCTGTCCTTATCTCTTGGGTGCACACCTATCGCCAAGTTATAATCCCCTTGTGATTGAACACCAACATTTGTAAACGGAGCAAAGAATTGACTGATTTGTCCTACTTCCTGTGTAAATGTTAGTCCTGCGTCTGTAGATCTATACAATCCTCTTAATGCACTATTATAGGAAGTACCATTTAAACTTGCTTGACCTACTACCACTAGGTAGCAGTAGTTTGGGTCACTTTCTGACCATGCAACTCCGCCTCTGGTGTTAGAAGTTATTCCTGTAATCAGTTTATAATCGTCTTTGTTGGTTGCATCTGTTGCTCTCCAAAACGTATTCCCGATATAGGCTATGATGGTTCCGTTTTTGTTGAATTTGATATCTTTACAGCTTCCGCCTCTAAGTAAAGTCCATGAAGTACCTCCATCAGCACTGTAGCGTAAACCGTTTTGTGAACCACAGAACACTATATTTTGTGTTGGATGTGACGCAAGTACGTAGATGTTTCCAAAGGTATTTGCACTGATTACTTTTGAGAATGTATTACCATCTGTAGATTTATACATCCCCATTCCGTTAAATGAGCTACTTTCAGAACCATCCACGTTTATATAGATGCCATTTTCTCCTGTTCCGTAATAAATAGCACCGTCATTAGTTTGTGTCATACCTATTACACCGAAATTATCGCTTTCAGCGGTTAAAGGATACCATGTTCCACCTTGATTTACCGATTTAAAAACCGAACCTGAAACGCCACCGGTATACAGGATTTGAGGATTGTCTTTGTCAATTACTAAACATCTCGTTCTACCTCCTACGTTATCTGGACCTCTAAAATCCCATTTAAGTGGCCAAGACGCCTTATATTTACTAGAATTCAGGGCTTTTATCTGACCCATTACCTCAGCAACGTCTTCGTTAGAAACTGTGCCAGTTACTTGATTGGCTCTAAGTAACTTCATGTAGCTTGAGTAACCATCTATGCCTTGTGCCACTTTTTCTCTAGGAGAATACGATGTTTCTAGGCTAAAGTAACCAAGTGTAACTAATCCAAAAAGGAAGCATCCTGCAATAATTGAAAGTTTTATATTTTTATTCATTTGCTGTGTTGTTGCGTTTAAAACACACAAATTTAGTTTTTGATTTAAAATTATCAAGTAATAGTTAAGTAAGGGCTTATTTTGATTTACGAACGTCTATGTTTTTCTATGGGTTAGATCCTAATTTATACGATAGATAAATTGAATTAAAAGATCTGGTTTTTATCTGATACAACACATCAAGACCTTGAGGGAATACATCTGCACGTGTGCCTAATGTCCATTGCTTTAGCAGGTAATTATCATTTTTATCTGTACTCAGGTGCAGGTCAAAATGCAATCCAAGTTTAAAGTTAAGTTCTTTGAGGCCTCTGGTCCAATTAGCAGGGCCATAGATATCTTCTTGGTTTTGAAGCGTTTCTCCATTTTGAATAATAGTAAGTGCCTGTCGGCCTTCTGCCTTTGGATCTAAGTAGCCAACATAGTAGGGTTTTAGAATACCAATACTTGGCCCAAAGCAGGCACCTAAGAGCAAGTTCTGTTTGTTGGGTAAATAGTTTCCAAGTCTTTTGGATACATAATGGCCAATTCTAAGTGTGCCGACCGAATTCACTTTGCCGAGCACAAAAGGTTTCGGATTTGTGGTAGATGGGTTCTGTACTTTAGTTTCATTATCCGTTCTAATGGATTGAAATTCTATACTTAACCCTTTTTGGTATGCAGTTTTAACTGGAGATAAGGATGACGAAAGCGTAAAACCAAAGCCATTTGTTGATGCTATCAGTCCACCATTTAAATTCATTTGATGGCTTGATTGGCTGAATGACGAAATAGTGGCCAACAAAAGGAGTATTAAACTTGATTTCCTTGATATCACAACTTTAATTTGGATAATACTATGTAGCTGTCTGTTTGAGATAGAGTAAAAGTAATAATTTAATTTATCATTGTCCTAAACTTTAACAAAAATGACCGCAACTGTTCAATATCAGACCAATCTAAGAACTCAATGTACGCATCTAGCATCTGCATCTAGCATACACACAGATGCTCCTGTTGACAACAATGGAAAAGGAGAGTTGTTCTCCCCTACAGATTTAGTAGCAACAGCATTGGCTTCGTGCATGATAACCGTAATGGGTATAAAAGCCGAGCAATCAAACATTCAATTCACGCAAGTGCATGCGTCAGTGACTAAAGTAATGGCCAGTGATCCAAGAAGAATATCAGCGATAGAAATAAAACTAGAAGTAGGCGATAGTTGGAATGAGAAAGAGCAAAAAATAATGGAGAATACCGCTAAAACGTGTCCAGTTGCTCAAAGCCTACATCCAGATATCAAACAAGAAATAGCTTTTATTTACAAATAAGAGAGAATTGCACTTGGCTTAATACCCATGTGCGATGCCACATATACCACTTCTTTGTTTTTTAAAAGTATAACTTGTGGTGATTCATGATCTACACCTAACTGGCTGGCTATTAGCAATGAGTTGCTTCTGTTAGCAACCACATCTATCAAAACAACATGAGCGCGTTCATCTAGATCTGCTTGACTTTCAATCAATCGATTAAGCGCCATCGAACTTATTGAACACCTATTGCTGTGTTTGATGATAAGTACAGGTTTAGTCTCTGAATCGATACTGGAAATATCAATATCAGTTGTGTACGACCACATGCGGATTATCCAATTACGGAAATAGAAACTGGGGTTGCTTGGCTAACTCCCGGGCAAGCATCACGAGATCTACAAGAAGTGAAAACTGCAGAAATAAAAAGTGCGATTGCTACTATGGATAAGATTTTTTTTACGTTCATTTTTCTAATTTAATATTGTGCCGATAACTAGGTAACGATTTAATAACTGATTATAGTGCAAAGTAACGATATTATAAATGTATTAAAAAGTGAAGAAGCAATTTCGTTTGTTAATGAGCATGTAAATGCTCATTTGCCCTCTATTTCGTTGAAATATGCGGGTAAAACGAACTTTAATGTTGCAGTGTGCTTACAATTAATAGCGGTATATGCTAAGGCCAAAAAAAAAATACCACTCTTTTGGGAAATGCATTTAGCCATCGATCAGCGTGCTTATGAACAGTGTACGTCACAAGCCGTGGCAGAGTATAAATGTACTTTTATTAGGGGACATACTTTATTGGACATTACAGGTGGTATAGGAGTCGACAGTATTTTTTTGTCCTCCACATTTCAATCAGTTACAGCAGTTGAAAAAAATAAAGAATTACACGAGCTTGCAGCTTACAACGTAACGAAATTAGGCATATCAAATCTTTCTAGAATATGTGGTGAAGGCTCTAACTATTTAAATAAAAAGTACGATTGGATATATGTAGATCCCGACAGACGACCTGGGAATGCACGCTCTGTTGCTTTACCATTACTGGAACCCAATGTTTTAGATCTAATACCTGATTTTAAAAATTGCGCAAACTGGGTATATATAAAGCTCTCACCCCTTTTTGATTTGACCGAGATTTGGAGACAGTTTGGAAATGTGCATACCGTACATCTTATAGCTGAACGCGGCGAAGTTAAGGAGGTAGGTGTTCTTCTGGACATGACCCAAAATAAGGGTCAAAAAGTAGTTATTTTAAAGGATGTGTATAGTGATTTTTCCCAAGAGATAAATCTTGAAGAACCTCTTGTGTTCAAATTTTCTGAAGAAATTAAGGGACCTTATTTACTGGTTCCATTGGCCTTAGTTGCTAAGGCAGGAGCAGCTCATTTTTTTCTGAAAGGAACTATAACATCAAAACATGATTTTTTCGATTTATACTTTTCAACTGCATCCTCTGTATATGGTTTTAGAAGTTTTAAGATTTTGATTCAAACAAGTTTGAATGTAAAAGAGCTCAAACGAGCATGTCATGATTTGGGCATAAAGCAGCTTAATGTGGTGATTAAAGGATTTGGAGAT
>CAMDCQ010000050.1 GCA_945890595.1 Chitinophaga pinensis | reverse complement strand
TATAGTTTCGATTGGAGAAATTGGAGTTGAAGTTCAACAAGCAATTGAACTTAATAATCTTCAAACGGAGATTACGCATGTAGATGCCAGGTGTATGAAACCCTTAGATTCAAACACTTTCAAGGCGCTATTTGATTCGTTTGACAAGATAATCACGATTGAAGAATCATGCCTTCTAGGCGGATTTGGACAACAACTTAAAGCTATGGCTCAAGACCATTCATACAAAGGCGATATTATCTCATTAGGTTTGCCTGATGTGTTTGTGGAGCACGGAGAAATAGAAGAACTTAGAGCTCAATATGGACTAGATGCCCATAGTATTGGACTGCTAATTCGCGACTACGGTAAGTCTGCGAGACAATAAAAAATAGTTTTATTTGTTTATATATGCATACATGAAAGTAACTAGCATACTGTTTTTCGTAGCATTCCTATTCGTTCCTTTTCTGGTAAAAGCACAAGAAAACAAAAATGAATTAGGCGTAAGTTTATTCTCGTTACAAGCATACGGCCCAAGTGATTACCTCTACGATCTTGGACTTGGAGGCTATATTAACCCCATAAACAGTGTTATTTACAAACGAAAAATAAATGAAGCATTAAAGCTTAGAGGAATAGCAACCGCTGAAATAAATGCTAGTTCTTTTCCTGATTACAGAGACGAATGCTATGACTGCGGAACTTTTACGCACACAGCCGTTGCTTCAGGAGTAAGTTTAGGGGCGGAAACAGGAAGATCTTTTGGAAAATTTGGAGGATACGGCTACACCGATTTGTTCTACCAATTCAAATACGAAACTAGAGACTATGTAAGTGGTTGGGGCCTTTCTTCTTATAATTACCAGCAAGAAATTCAAAGTTTGGGATTGCGTATTGGGTTTGGGCTCGAATATCATTTTACGGAGAAACTTTCACTTGCGGTAGAACCTTCATTAGCGCTAAGTAAACTTCAAACCACTGGGGAAGGCTATGATAATAATACCAAAGTTGAGTGGAATAAAGACAAAAGCAATGAGCTGAATTTTAGAGGAATAAATATTTTTTCACTGAACGTATCATTCTAGAACAAATTGGTTTTTGTGGTTCTATTTGATGCTGTCACACACCCACCGGTTTTCTTAGCTACATCAAATATTCAGACAAAACCGACAATCTGATAGGGGGGGGATTAAATCTTTATTCTTCAATTGTTACTACTATCCTAAACCCAATTGTACTTTTAGGTTGGGTAGCAGGCTGCTCACTTTCTACCCGCACATCGTAACCTGTATCATTCCAACTACCACCCATTGCTACGGTATCGTCAGATACTAGTTCGGCAACATTGCCAGACATATTGTAAATTCCAAATTGATTTGGATAGTATGATTCTGCTGGAGCTGTTATTGTGCTTTCAGCACCTTTAGCTCCTGTTGATAACACAATTACCTTGTTTTTACTAGTTTCTGTATTTACATTTTCTGTACCTAATGTTTTATGATTACTTAGAAAAACGCCTTTGTTATTTCTCAAATATGATCCACCCCATGGATAATCACTTGAAGATTCTCCCCTAGCCGCCCGTATCCATTGTTTCTTTGTCGGAACGCTAAAGATAATTTTCACATTTTGATTTTTTAATGCGTAAATCTCTGTCAACCAATTAGCATAGGCCTGTGCTTGTTTTAAGGTCATTCCTACTGCAGGATATTCTGAATATGCTTTATGTTGGTAGTAGTAATCTACAAATGGCTCATTAAAGGCCAATATTTGCCGCCAAACGGTTGTATCAAGAATGTTATCTCTGTACTCCTCCATTCTTCCTTCTTGTTTTAAATACATTAAGAACTCTTTCCATTGGAAGTTAGTTACCTCTGTCGCTGCAATAAAAAATTCTGGCAACGAATCTTTAATTGGATTTAGGTTATTGATTTTCATTACACCCGCTTGTACATTGGTAAACACATATCCCGCAGGCACTTTCACGTAGTGCTTGGTAAGATACTTAGAATGTTGTGGTTTCTGATTTTTGCCGAAGGCAAATAGGAAAGGCAATAACAGTAAAAAATAGAAAGTTTTTTTCATGATTAAAAAACGAATATAGTTTTTATTTATGGCAGTTAAACGCCCCATCTCTTTGTAACTACCCCTTTTAGAATCGGGTTATTACATAAAGAAATACGCCTACCTTTGACCCCATTAATAACCTGAATGCAATTCGACCACAAAACCATAAACTTACAGCGTTTTCCTAAGGCTGGTAATAAATCTCTGAGACCTTGGAGCGCTGCCGATGAGTTACTTCTAAAAACAGCCCTAGCTTTAGGATTAGATAAAAAATCAATTGTGATTGCCCATGATACTTTTGGGGCTATGGCCGTTGCATTGAATGCATACCGACCTCATTCGGTTATTAATCAAGCATCACAACTAAAAGCATTGCGTAAAAACCTTGAAAACAATGGCTTAGATACCAAAGAAGTAATACACAGTAACCCCCTTAAAATACAAGCTAACAATGTAAACTTAGCTTTAGTTAAGGTTCCAAAATCTGCCGACCTTTTTCAATTGTACCTGCAACAACTGCATGCCGTATCTAGTCCTAATAGTGTTGTTCTATGCGGTTTCCTAACCCGAAATTTTACCGCAAAATGGATTGAAATAGCAGAACTCTATTTTGACGATGTATCGCAATCCCTAGCAGAGCGCAAGGCACGTCTTCTAATACTTAAATCACCTAAAAAATCCCCTGTAAAAGTGCCCTTGTTTCATTCTGTAACGAATGATTTAGGCCTGACACTTAAACAATATGCTGGCGTATTTTCTTCTGGTAAGGTAGATTTAGCTACTCGTCTTTTATTGGATAATATGCCTGAGTTTCTAAACGATCACAAAATCCTAGATTTGGCCTGTGGCAACGGTGTTATAGCTACCTACGTAAGAAAACAAGCACCACGATCCTTAATTAGCGTATTAGACGATAATTTTTTGGCGATTGCATCCGCAAAGCTAAACTTAGGCAAGGATGACGTAACCTATCATTGGTCTGATACGGTAAACGCTTGCCGAAACGAGAAATTTGATTTTATCTTTTGCAATCCTCCATTTCATTTTGAATATGAAAATACCATTGAGATTTCTCTAAAACTTTTCAGCGAAGCTGCTAGTGCACTTAAGGTAAATGGTTCCTTTTATATTGTAGCCAACACACACCTTAACTACACCACGCATTTGGCCAAGTTATTTACGGAAGTGATTCAATTAGCCGAAAATGGCAAATATGAGATCTTAGTTTGTAAAAAATAATATCGGATTGTGAATATTTATGGGATATCCGATATATTTGTGGGGTGGAATGGGAGATACATAAAAAATACTTGACAAAGGTGCAAGTGCACCTTGACCGACTTTTAACTAAAAAAAAACAACTAGACCTTTATAGACCGCTGCGCGCAGACGCATTGTCTCGATTACGAAATGAACTTGCTATAGAATGGACTTATAATTCGAATAGTATCGAAGGAAACACCCTTACCCTTGCCGAAACCAGAATCATAATAGAAGATGGAATAACCGTTGGAGGAAAATCTCTACGAGAGCACTTTGAGGTGGTAAATCACAAAGAGGCTATACATAAAGTTGAAGACCTAGTTTCCGATAACTTTACATTTACAACTGCCACTATATGTGACATCCATTACCTGTTGTTAAAAAACATTATGCCCGAATATGCCGGTCGCTACAGGACTATGGGTGTGCGCATAGCGGGTGCTAATTTTACTCCACCCAACATGCTAAAAGTACCCGACTTAATGGATGAGTTACTATTGGGCTTTAACGCACAAATTGCTAGTTTCCATCCTGTGGTACTAGCTACTTTGTTTCACCATAAATTTGTTTGGATACATCCATTTGCAGACGGAAATGGACGAACTATCAGATTGATGTACAATCTTTTTCTGATGAGCATGGGTTATCCTCCGGCTATTATTCTAACTGCAGACCGTAAAAAGTATTATGCCGCACTAAACGAGGCAAACAATGGAGAATATGGTAAATTACTATTGATGATGTGTCAGGCTGCTGAACGCAGTTTGGACATATACCTGAGTAATATTGAAAACTATGCAGATGATTATAAACCTATTAGCTCTATTGTAGAAGAAAATTCAGTGCCTTACGGACAAGAATATGTGAGTCTTTTAGCTCGTAGAGGCCTGATAGATGCATATAAAGAAGGTAGAAACTGGTATACTACGGCCAAAGCAGTATTGGAATATGCCAAAAAGAAAAAGAGAGACTAGGCATAGCCGAAGTCTCTCTTTAAATTATAATTCGTTTGTATATTTTTTACAAATCTTTAGCTTGCGCTACAAGTTCTGCTAAGTCTAAGACTTCTACTTGACCTTCCATATTTGCATGCTTTACGCCATCGCCCATCATCGTTGTGCAGAATGGACAGTTTGCAGATATTATACGAGCACCCGTGGCGATAGCTTCTTGGGTTCTTTCGATATTTATTTCTTTTGTACCTGACTCCGCTTCTTTAAACATTTGCGCACCGCCTGCACCACAGCACAATCCGTTTTTACGGCAGCGTTTCATTTCTACGAGTTCGGCATCCATAGCTTCTAGGATTCTTCGTGGGGCGTCATACACTCCATTGGCTCGACCCAAATAGCAACTATCGTGGTACGTTATTTTTTTACCCTTAAATGGATCTGCACCGAAGGTAAGTTTTCCTTCGTCAATGAGTTCTTGCAATAATTGCGTATGATGAATCACTTCATATGTACCACCTAAACTAGGGTACTCATTTTTGATTGTATTAAAGCAATGTGGGCATGTGGTCACTATTTTAGTAATCTCGTAAGCATTAAGTGTAGCAATGTTTGCCATCGCTTGCATTTGAAACAGAAACTCATTCCCCGCGCGTTTTGCCGGGTCGCCAGTACAGCTTTCTTCGGTTCCTAGTATGGCATATTTTATTCCAACATTGTTTAATATTTTGACAAATGCTTTTGTTATTTTTTGGGCTCTTTCGTCAAAACTTCCTGCGCAACCCACCCAAAACAAAACATCTGGTTTTTCTCCTTTTGCGGTTAATTCTGCTACTGTTGGTACATGTAATGTTTCACTCATTTCGGGTTGCAATTTATATTTTTTTACGTGACTAGTAATTGTATTCTGATTCTGTTTTACCTTTTTTATTGGGCTTATTGATTTTATAAGTCAGGGTTCCCATTACATAACGTTGTATGGCATTACTTTGACTTTGTGTAAACCCATTGTTACTCCACCATCTCCAAAGATTCTGATTTTTATCCAAAATATCGTATGCTTTTGCACCAATGCTCCATTTTTGATCTTTATCTATAAAGAAGGAAATTTCTGAACTTAATATCGGTATACTCTTAGCTCCCACGGCATTGTTTGCTCCATATATTTCTAAATACAATGACGTACTCCACTCTAATCGTTCCATAGGAGTCAGAACAAATTCTGCATCAATTTCGTGATAGAAATAGCCATTATTGCTTACGCCTCCTATACTTCCAGTTTGTCTATTCACCATATAATTCGCATCTAAACTCCACATATCAAACTCATTAAACTGTATCCTCGGTCCTATGGATGTAGTATGATTTAGACTTCTTATCTCGATAGAATTTTGAATAAAATAAGCTTGCCCAAAGTTGTAGTCAACGTCTAAACCTACCGTCGCTTTTATTACTTTAATGGGCCACGTAACACCCGCTGATTGATTTGAATAAACTCTATTCTTAAAGTTGAGAACACTAGATACAGCATAATTCTGTGGTGTTATTTCATTGCTATTGATTACGGGATTTATGCTCAACGAATTCCACCCGTTAAAAAAGACTGTTTTACCTAAACCCAAAATACGCTGATACCGATAATTAGACGAATAGTTCATAGAATTTTGCAACTTGATATTTCCAACCGTGGTTTTATAAGGATTTGTGTTATCAGTCACAGGCAATATTTGACTAATGTCGGGTCTATTCAAATTAGCATGAAGATTTAAGGAGAAATCATATTTATGTGCTTTTGCAGATTTTAAAAACATGTACGGAATGAAATAAAACTGCTGGAACGAGTACGCATTTGCTTGATCCGTAGTAAAACTTCTGTTTTCAATAACTTGATTTAGTTCTGGAATCACATACAAAGTCGTAAACGAATCTAGCTTGTAACTTACATGTATATAATATTCTAAGTTTTGTGATTCTACGATACCTTGAGGACTATTATTAAGCAACTTTTCTTGCGACGCTGGCAACCACGAAAAATTGTGATTGTACTCGCTCATCATCCAATTAACACCTGGTTTTATGGTCCATTTGGTGTTTAATTGAAACTGGTACATTGCAGTGGTAGCTATTGTATTCTCCGATGAGGTGAGTTCTTTACGAAGTGAATCAGGCTCATTCGTCGGAAAATCAAGCATAAAAAGGGCTGTATTAAAAAAACTGCTCGCATTATTTCTGCTTTGTGAGGCACCGTAATACAATGATGCTAGCAGCATATTCCCCGTTTTCTTGCTGCTTTTTTTCGTCCAATGAATTTTAGAAATCAATTTTTCATTGCCAAGATCTTCCACATTTCTCGTTACTCCAGTATTAAGCACCTGCCTTACGCTATCCATATTCAATGTAAGGGAACCGTCAAAATTTTGTCCTACTTCCTTACTGAGTTGCGCTCTAAAGACAAGCCTATTCAACGTATCTGGCTCATACTCTGTTTTAATGTTCAATTGGTGATTTTCTTTATCTCCATTTCCCAGTTCTACTCTGTCGGAGAACAAGTTATTGTTGGTAAGATACAACTCAGAATTGGTCGAACTTTCACTTATGTTATGTTCATTGGTAATAACGTAGGCTACATCGGTTTTCATGCCTTTAATCGGTTCAAGGTGCAAATTAGCTCCTACACCCTCGTAACTTTTAACGCCACTATTCCACCACCAGTTGTTCTGACTATTATTGAATGGTGTAATTTCAAACGTATTGAGCGTCTGCATATCTTTCCATCCGTACAAATTGCGGTTTATATTGTTGAATCCGCCAATTATAGAGAGTTGTGTTTCGTCTTTAAAAAAATTGACATTTCCTTGTAAATCGTAGTAATCATCGCTGCCATAACCGGCTCTAATTGTGCCAAAATAACCTTGCGCCTTATTTTCTTTAAGCACTAAATTAATGACCTTTTCACGCTGGTTTCCTTCTTCTCCAGTAAATTCGTCATCATCGGTTTTTTTATCTATCACCTCCACTTTGTCCACCAAAGAAGCGTCAAGATTTTTAGTCGCTGCTTCAATATTACCTCCAAAAAATTCTTTACCATTAATCAAAACCTTGGTTACCGACTGTCCTTCTACCGAAACGGAGCCGTCTTTATTCACCTGAATCCCAGGCATTTTTTTGATTAAATCTTCCACATTTGCATTGGATTGCGTTTTAAAACTGCTGCTGTTATAAATCACAGTATCTCCATTCATAAGCACTGGAATCTTTTTAGCCCTCACCATCACTTCTTTCATAGAGATATCAGAACTCGTCATCTCTAACTTAAAATTAGACCAATCATTATCGATTGTAACGAACTTGTGTTCAACCTCATACCCGACGGAAGCAGCGATAATAATATAATCACCAGCGGCTATACCTTTCATTGTAAAACTGCCGTCCTCTTTGGCTATCGAAAATTGTATCGTAGACGTATCAATTCTATCGCTTAATGCGATACTACCGTAGGGAACACCTTGACCGTTGGCATCCAATAACCGCCCTGATACCGTATACGTTTGTGCTGAAGTGAAGAACCCCAAGAACAGCAAGGAAACGACAAGAAATAAAGTTTTAATCATATCAAGGAATTATAACGCCTGAAAGTTATTTTTTGTTATTCCTTATTTTATATCGTGTGTCCAATTTGCTCTGTCGCTAGGCGAAAACTGCCAAGGCGCTTGATTATTTTCGATATTGCTATTCATCATCGCCCATTCACCAGGCATATTTGATTTTTCCAAGGTTTGAAACTGGCGCATTCCAAATATTATTTCCAATGGGTTAATATTAATAGGACAAGCCTCTACACAAGCGTTACATGTAGTGCAGGCAAGCAACTCTTCTTGTGAGATATAGTCATGTAATGACTTTCCGTCATGGTAATCCGCTCCGTTTACGTCCTTTGCTTTACCCAATTCATCTGCCCTATCGCGCGTATCCATCATAATCTTACGAGGGCTAAGTTTTTTACCCGTAATGTTGGCTGGGCATGAGCTAGTACACCTTCCGCATTCGGTACACGAGTAGGCGTCTAACAAATTTTTCCAAGAAAGGTCGGTAACGTCGCTTACACCAAACTTATCTGGCGGTGGCATGTTAGGATCTGCTTTACTTGGGTCAAGCATTAAATTCACCTCATTGGTAATTTCTGGCATATTCGCAAACTGCCCCGCAGGTTGAAGTCTGCCATACCACGTATTAGGGAAGGCTAAGAAAATATGCAAATGCTTGCTGTAAGGAACGTAATTAAGAAAAAATAAAATCCCTAAAATATGAAACCACCAAAAAACGCGCTCTAACACAACCAATGTCGAAATATCGTAATTTTGAAAAAAGCCAACTAAATACTGTGACACAGGAAAACTACCCGCAGCCACATAATGATCAGCACCTTTACTTTGTAACACTTGGTCTACAGCGTTCATTTTAAGTAACGCACCCATTAAAACGATTTCTATAACCAGTATATACGTAGCATCTTTGGTCGACCAACCTTTCATTTCTGGTGAATGAAACCGAGGAATATGTACAACAAATCTTCTGCCTAGAAAGACCAAGCAAGATACCAAAACCAAAACCGCTAAAATTTCAAAGAAACCTATAGCTGCATCATATACAGGGCCCATAAAAGATAAAACCCGGTGAGTCCCAAAAATACCGTCCATTAGAATTTCTAATACCTCAATATTGATAAGCACAAAACCTAAATAAATGAGAATGTGAAAAAACCCAGCCACAGGTCTTACTACCATTTTACTTTGGCCCAAGGCTACTTTAGCCATCATCATCCATCGGGCTGGCTTGTTATCATTGATTATCTGATCTTTCCCAATTAAAATATTTCTACGAATCTGCTTTACTTTTTGGGTAAAGAAATAGATAGCTACGGCTAAAATGGCAACGAATAAAATTTGTTCTATGTACTGCATTTATAGGAAGTTCAAAATTAGAAAAAATAGGCACTTAGAAATATTTTAAATACCGAATCCACATTTTATTTTTAAAAGTGAATTATAGGATTATTTTTGCACCCGCTTACGGAGATGATGGCATAATTAAATACCATTGTTTCACTAAGAACACATTAATGGTGCGGTAGCTCAGTCGGTAGAGCAAAGGACTGAAAATCCTTGTGTCGGCGGTTCGATCCCGCCCCACACCACTTGAAAGGAGAACAGAAATGTTCTCCTTTTTTGTTGTATTTATAAGGTGTTTAGCTATCTAACTGCAATTACACTAATCTCCACATTAACCTCTTTAGGCAATGTTTTAACAGCTACGGCCTCTCTTGCTGGCGGGTTTTCAGAAAAATAAGCAGCATACACCCCATTAATATCTCCATAATGTTACATGCTACTCATAAAAATACTGCATTTTACCACATTGCTAAAATCCATTTCAGCAGCATTCAATACCGCTTTTATATTTTTCATTACTTGCTCTGTTTCCGCTTGAATCGAATCTATTACCAATTCCCCAGTATTAGGATTGATGGCAATCTGGCCACTGCAATATAAAGTATCGCCTGACAGAACCGCTTGACTATAGGGACCAATGGCTGCTGGAGCTTCCGATGTCTTAATTATTTTTTTTGTCATTTTATTAATTTTTATCTTGTGTTAAGTTTTTTACCAAGGACACATACCTTTGCTAATCGATGAATATAGCAGCTAAAGGACAGCCCAATCAACTAGCAGAACTTGGACAAATCTTGAACAAGTTTACTATTCTACCTTTCAAAATTAATGAAATTGAGAGCTATGATGTGATTTTTGATTTAGATTTTGACGATACGCCAGAACAAATACAATATTACATGGAGCTTGAAGGTAAACTAATAATCGTAGGCGCAGTAAAAGTACAGTTAGAAGAAATACTAGCTGAATTAGGCGAGTTGCCAAGCTGCCCGATAATTGGTATGAACACGCTTCCGACTTTTATTAACAGAAGCTTACTCGAATTATGTGCATTAAACGAAGATGATAAGAGTATTGCTTCGGCTATTTTAACGTCTTTAAACTTAGAATACAGATTTGTGGCGAGTAGAGTAGGATTGGTTACCCCACGTATTGTATGTATGATAATAAATGAAGCCTACTTTACATTACAAGAGGGAACTGCCTCTAGAGAAGACATTGATTTGGGCATGAAGTTAGGCACGGCTTACCCTAAAGGTCCATTTGAATGGAGTAAAGAAATAGGACTAGAGCACGTATACGAAACACTAGAAGCTCTTTACCAAGACACTAAAGATGAGCGATATAAAATTTGCCCGATGTTAAAAACCGAATATTTGAAAGGTTTCGCTTCTTAAGGACCATGATTAAATAACGAGTACTCATTTTTAATCCAAAAAAATGCCCATCACTTACACAGTAATGGGCATTCAACTTTAACAACTATATTTTTTTATTTTGAGATGCTTTTAAGAGCGTCAAAACTCATGTTTCTTTTACCATTAGTGTATTCGGTAACAAAAGCATCTTTGATTCCAAGACTCTTAATATCATTGCTGAATTGTACCGCTTCCATTACGTCATCGAAATACCCAATTATATATCGTTTACCTCCGTCAATTTCCTCAGCCTTTACTGACTTGAGTTTTGAGTTAAATGACATTAAATCTAGATATTCGTAGTAACCCATTTGCACCTGATAAACAGTTCCTACTGGTAATTCGCTAGTAACGCAGCTCTTTTTAAGTGTAGCATATTGCATTTCTAAGCTAGCATATTGGTCAGCTAAATTTTGTGTTTCTTGGCTAGACGCCGCCAACTTAGCTTTAAGACTTTCAATCTCATCGTTTAGCTCTTGTAGTTGGGTTTTTGTTTTTTCCTTCATAGTTGAGTAGTCTACAGGATTCTTTTTATACGTCTTTAATTCCTTTTTTAGGATTTTCTTTTCTGATTTACTCAACGTTTGAGCTTCGGAAACGGTAGCAAAACATACGAAAAGCAAGGCTACAAGTGTCATTAAGATTTGTTTTAATTTCATATCTATTATTAATATCACAAATATGGATGTTTTTCGTGTTTTACATCCCACAATTAATTGGGTCGACAACATTGTGTACAAAAATTAGACATTAACTCATTCCGATGATTTAAGAGGCTTTCACTTATTTGAAGCAAATGCTGCACTATTAGCTGTTCAAATAATTATCTTTGGCGCTTTATCAAACAAGCATGGAATACAGAATAGAGAGAGACAGTATAGGAGAAGTAAAAGTTGAATCGACAAAATATTGGGCAGCCCAAACCCAGAGATCACTCGAAAACTTCAAAATTGGAAATCAAGTAATGCCTTTAGAGATCATAAAAGCGTTTGGCGTTCTTAAGAAATGTGCCGCGCTAACCAATTATGAGTTAGGCGTGCTCTCAAAAGAAAAAGCGGAGTTGATTGCTGAAGTTTGCGATGAAATAATTGCCGGAAAACTGAACGATGAGTTTCCGTTGGTTATTTGGCAAACAGGCTCTGGAACACAAAGCAACATGAATGTAAACGAAGTAATTGCAAATCGTGGTCACGTGTTAAAAGGGGGTAGTTTAATGGATAACGATAAATTTCTTCACCCCAATGACGATGTAAACAAATCACAAAGCAGTAACGACACTTTCCCAACGGCCATGAGTATTGCTGTTTATAAACAAGTAGTAGATTTTAGTATCCCAGGGTTACAAGTTTTGAAAGATACGTTTAAGAAAAAAGCACGTGAGTTTAAGCACATTGTAAAAATAGGTCGTACCCATTTTATGGATGCTACCCCACTTACGCTTGGGCAGGAGTTTAGCGGCTACCGACGACAACTTGAAATGAGCATTATAGCCATTGAAAATGCCATGGTAGGTGCGCAAGAGCTAGCGTTAGGCGGAACTGCTGTGGGCACTGGACTTAACGCTCCAAAAGGTTATGCCGAACTTGTGGCAAACAAAATAGCAGAAGAGATGGAAATGCCTTTCCGAACAGCCGTTAACAAATTTGAAGCACTTGCTGCACATGATGCAATGGTAGAACTTCATGGTGCACTTAAAAGAGCTGCCGTGAGTTGCATGAAAATAGCAAACGACATTCGTATGCTTTCTTCAGGTCCGAGAAGCGGCATAGGAGAAATTCTAATTCCAAGCAATGAACCTGGTTCTAGTATCATGCCGGGTAAGGTAAACCCCACACAATGTGAAGCTCTTACCATGGTGTGCGCTCAAGTTATGGGTAATGATGTTGCAGTTACTATAGGGGGATCTAATGGTCATTTTGAACTTAATGTTTTTAAACCTTTGATTGCCGCCAACGTTCTTCAATCTGCCCGTATATTGGGACAAGCGTGTCTTTCTTTTAATGATAATTGCGTTTTAGGTATAGAACCCAATCTTACTGAAATAAAAAACAAGTTAGACAGCTCGCTTATGCTTGTAACCGCCTTAAACACGCACATAGGCTATGATAAAGCAGCTAAAATTGCAAAAAAAGCATACCAAGAAAACACGACTCTAAAAGTAGCTGGAGTGGAGCTAGGTTACCTCACAGCAGCAGAGTTTGACGAATGGGTTGTGCCTGCGGATATGTGTGGAGACATGGAACTCGGATTTTAAATCAATGAGTACTAAGATAAAGCCTTTCAGGCTTAAAACCATCGGTAAATACACCGCGAAACAAGATCTAAGAATATTAGACATAGGTTCTGGAAGTCACTCAAGTACTATTACTAAAAAGTGGCTACCTAATTGCCATTATACAGGGGTAGACCGCGATGTAAACTACGATAATACTGAAGAGGATATTCGCAATATGGATGCGTTTATTCAACTTGATTTAACAGAATTAAACTTTGATACAATCCCAAATGACACTTATGATGTAATTATCATGAGTCACGTCATAGAACATTTGTATAATGGAGATAAAGTGCTTCCTTTACTTTTTCAGAAACTATCAAAAGACGGTCTTTTTTACATCGAATTTCCAAGTGAAGTCAGTGCTACCTTCCCGAGTAAAAGAGAAACACTTAATTTTTTTGATGATGAAACCCATGTGCGCATCTACTCCATAAAAGAGGTTGCAAATATTTTCATGAACCACGGATTTAAAGTGCAAATGACCGGTAAAAATAGAAGTTGGATCAACATCCTCTTGATGCCAATTAAAATCCCATTACAATGGGTTACCAAAGGTTATGTACGTGGCGGAGTCTATTGGGATTGGTATGGATTTGCAGATTATTTGATTGCTAAAAAGTGATTTTTCGCCACATAAAAAAAGCACCGTTTTCACGGTGCTTTTTTGTTAATTACGAATATTTTTATTGGTACATTCTAACATAGTCCACCCACATTTTTTGTGGAAAAACAGTTGTTTGATCAGGTGACCCCGGCCAATCACCGCCGACAGCCACGTTCATGATAAAGAAGAAATTTTCACGAAATTCGTTTAAAGCAGTTGGCTTAATATCAGCCGTGTTAAATAGTACGTCATCGAAATACCAATTTATGCTATTAGCGT
>CAMDCQ010000049.1 GCA_945890595.1 Chitinophaga pinensis | reverse complement strand
ATGCGTAGGATTGTTCATATTCGGGACTATTATTTACATGCTTTTGGCCTACACTCCCTTGAATAGAATTTTCCCTACCAAGAGTTCTAAATACAGTAATCTTGAACAATTTGAGATGATTCAAAAAATTGATTCCTTAGAACTCAATTTAGCTCAACTAAACTTACAGTCTGAAATTTTAAGTAAGGTCCTTGCTGGGGAAGATGTAGATGTTAATTATGATACGGCTGCAAATAATTTGGTAATTGATAACAATCCGATTGTGGATGCTGAGTCAGGCCCCAACAAACCTGCATCAGGGATTACGCTTCGGTCAGCTGGAGGTGAGCAACATATATATAATTTCATGTCTCCGCTCAAAGGGGTGATAAGTGACACTTTTAGTGTGGGAAAAAAGCACTTGGCGATTGATATTGTAGCGGAGTCAAAATCTACGGTAAAAGCAGTGCAAAAAGGAACGGTTATTTTTAGTGGATGGACGGCTGCTGGTGGACATACCGCTGTAATTCAGCATCCAAATAATTTTATCTCAGTTTACAAACACAATGCTGTAATACTCAAGAAAGAAGGAACAATTATTAATTTTGGAGATGCAATAGCGCTCGTGGGAAATTCTGGTGAGCTCACCTCTGGCCCTCATCTTCATTTCGAATTATGGAAAAACGGTGTTGCTGTTAATCCTCTAGATTTTATTAATTTTTAAGATTGAAATAAAAATATGTTAGGTAAAAAAGAAAAATTAAATGAACCTACAGGGGAGTTGAATGTGCTCGGGGAAGGTACTACAATTGAGGGGAACCTGGTTTCTACTGGTGATCTACGAATTGATGGAAAAGTGAAGGGTAATGTTGACACCAAAGGAAAGTGCGTGCTTGGAACAAGTGGGAGCATTGTTGGTGATGTAAAAGCAAAATCGTGTGATATAAGTGGCCATGTAACAGGTAACGTTATAGTGTTGGACACCCTCTTCTTGAAGTCTTCTGGCATCATCAATGGGGATATTAATACATCTAAAATGGTTGTTGAAATTGGGGGACAGCTTAATGGAGCGTGCGTTATGGGAGGCAATGCTTCAAATAAGGTAGACGCCTAACAAAGTGACCCAGCAAACAAAGCAAAACGCTGTAAAAAATTATGCAGGTATCGGTTTCCAATTGGTGGCATTTGTTCTTATCATAGTTTATGGAGGTAATTGGGCAGATCATTATTTTAGTACTTATCCAATATTTCTGCTTTCAGGAGTTTTTTTGGCTGTTTTTGGTGTCATTTATATGTTAATTAGTAAATTTAAATAAAATGAAATTAGGATTCGTTTCCAAGTTGGTAGTAGCAACAATTTTACTTGCGATTTTTACCGCTGCACTTTTGTATTTTTCAAATGCAAAAGAGCAGCTGTGGTTTTGGTCGGCATTGGTGTTTTATTTTATAGCGGGATTGGTCATAGGATTGCGAACACAAAAAGCAGTTACGAGTGAATCTAATTCACAATTTTTTACGGGTGTAATGGGAGGAACTGGTCTAAGAATGTTAATATCCCTATTATTCATAGGTACATATCTGATTACCAGCAACCTGAAAAGCAATCATTTTATTATATATTTTTTATTTCTGTATTTATTTTTCACAATATTTGAAATATCTCAATTAATTTATAGATTGCGAACCGAAAAAAGAAGCAGCATTGATAACACAACAAGCTAATTGTCAGACCTTTATGAACAGAACAAAAGCAAGCTTTTTAGCATTGGCACTGGTTTTTATGACATCTTTAGTCGTTTATGCTAACGACGAAGGTACTCATTCAGAGCTGGAAACATTTGTTCCTGGGGATGTAATAATACATCACGTTTTAGATAATCATGAAATTCATATTGGTAATTTTCATGTTCCGTTACCTATCATTTTGTATGATCAGGCTAATGGAGGTATAGTAGGACCATTTAGTTCTCATCATTTGGCTAATGGTTCCAATTACATGGGCTATGCAATGAGTCATGAGAAAATATATTTTGTGGGAGAAGGAAATGATATTGTGCATGACGAACAGGGCCATATTAACGCCCCAAAACCATACGACTTCTCCATAACGAAGTCAGTGGTAGGAATATTTATTACTGTTTTCTTATTGATTTTTATTTTTAGCATCGCGGCCAAAGGATATAAATTAAGAGAAGGTCAAGCACCCAAAGGTTTGCAATCGGCTGTAGAACCATTGATTTTATTTGTCAGAGACGAAATTGCTAAGCCTTCGATTGGAAAGAAGTACGAGCGGTTTTTGCCTTTCCTTCTAACCGTATTCTTCTTTATTTGGATTGCAAACATGTTGGGACTCATACCTTTTATAGGTGGTTTCAACGTAACGGGTAATATCGCAGTTGCACTGGTTTTAGCATTGCTGACGTTTTTCATTACCGCAGCCAATGGAAATAAAGATTACTGGATGCATATATTATGGACACCTGGAGTTCCTTGGTGGCTTAAGGTTCCTATACCTTTGATGTTTATCATTGAGTTCATAGGATTTCTTTCTAAACCAATTGTATTGATGCTTCGTTTGTTCGCTAATATAACTGCAGGACATATTATAATTTTAGCCTTTGTAAGTTTGATATTTATCTTCAACAATTTATATGGAGCTGCAGGAGGATTTGGAGTTTCGATAGTTTCTATCATATTCTCTATTTTTATGTTCTGTATAGAGCTTTTAGTCGCATTTTTACAAGCATACGTATTTACACTATTATCGGCACTATATTTTGGTAGTGCGGTAGAAGAACATGCTCATGAGCATTAATTAAAAACGAAAAAGAATTTTTTTAAATAAATATAAATCAAAACAAGTAACAATTTACAGAAATGGAACTTTTAACAATTTTATTAGACGGGTTAGCACACATGGGTGCAGGTATCGGAGCAGGTATTGCGGTAATCGGTGCAGGTCTTGGTATCGGACGTATTGGTGGTTCAGCTTTAGAGTCTATGGCTCGTCAGCCTGAGGTGTCTGGCGACATTCGTGCAAACATGATTGTAGCGGCGGCTCTAGTAGAGGGTGCAGCGTTCTTCGGAATCATTGTGTGTCTTCTTATAGCACTTAATTAATTAACAGAAATATAACGGTGGGCGAGGTAACCTCGCCCACTAAATATATTTTTTAAAATTATGGAGTTACTAACACCAAACATTGGTCTCGTATTTTGGATGTCTTTGGCATTCCTAGTGGTACTTTTCTTGCTAAAAAAGTTCGCATGGTCAGGAATTCTGCAGGCACTAAAAGATAGAGAGGATTTTATTGAGAAATCATTAAAATCAGCTGAAGAAGCTAAGGCTCAAATGAGCTCGCTTAAAGCGGAAAACGAGAATTTACTTGCTGAAGCAAGAGCCGAAAGAGAGCAAATCTTAAAGGAAGCTAAAGATATGAAAGATAAAATCATGTCTGATGCTAAAGTATCTGCTTCTGAGGAAGGTAATCGTTTAATCAATGCTGCGCGCACTGAAATAGAGAAGGAGAAAAATCAAGCTCTTTCAGATATTAAGAAGCAAGTAGCAGAGCTTTCTATTCAAATTGCAGAGAAAGTAATTAGAACAGAGTTAAGTGATAAAAATGCTCAACAAGCATTGGTAGATTCTCATCTTAATCAAACAACGGTTAATTAAATTAAAGCGAATGGCATCAAGCAGAATTGCATCTAGATATTCCAAATCGCTCATTGAGTTAGCTATAGCAGGAAGTAAACTTGAAGAGGTTAAGAATGATATGGAGGCCGTGTCAATTATTTGCACAGACTCTAAAGATCTTGATAATCTGCTAAAAAACCCTATTGTAACAGCAGAAGCAAAGAAAGCTATACTGTCCAAAGTGTTTGCAAATACAAACGATATTACCAAAAGCTTTATTTTGTATCTCGTTGATAAGAAAAGAGAAGATGAGCTGCTTTTGGTTGCCCATAGTTTCATAGCGTCTTATAACGAGATGAAAGGCATAGCAAGTGCTACTGTAATTTCCGCTATACCGTTGAATGAAACAACGATTTCGAACATGAAGAAGTTTGTTGAATCATTAGTAGGGAAAAGTGATATTACGATAACTAATGAAGTAGATCCAACAATTATTGGAGGTATAATTATTAAGCACGAAGACAAGCTGCTAGATAAAAGCGTGTCAAAAGAACTTAGAGAAATCAGAAAACAATTAATTTATAATTAAAACAACACAATGGCTGCAATAAGACCAGACGAAGTTTCTAGTATAATAAAAGAGCAACTAGCAGGAGTAAAAACTGATGCTCAATTAGAAGAAGTAGGTACAGTACTACAAGTAGGTGACGGTATCGCTCGTATTTACGGACTTACACAAGTTAAGTCAGGAGAGCTGATAGAATTTGATAATGGCGTACAAGGTATCGTTCTTAACTTAGAAGAAGATAACGTAGGAGCTGTACTTTTAGGTAGTTCTACGGAGATTAAAGAAGGAGATACCGTAAAAAGAACCAACAGAATCGCTTCACTTAAAGTGGGTGAAGGAATGTTGGGTAGAGTTGTAAATACCTTAGGCCAACCTATTGATGGTAAGGGACCAATTACGGGTGAAACATATGAAATGCCTCTTGAGCGTAAAGCGCCAGGAGTTATTTATCGTGAACCAGTTACAGAACCATTGCAAAGTGGAATCAAAGCAATTGATGCTATGATCCCAGTTGGTCGTGGTCAACGTGAGCTTATTATTGGCGACAGACAAACCGGTAAAACGGCGGTTGCTATTGATACTATCATCAACCAAAAAGAATTTTATGATGCTGGTAATCCAGTATTCTGTATATACGTAGCTTGTGGCCAAAAAGCAAGTACAGTTAAGCAAGTAGTAAATTCTCTTGAAGCTAAAGGCGCTATGGCATACACCGTAGTTGTTGCTGCTACTGCAGCAGATCCTGCTCCTATGCAGTTTTATGCTCCAATGGCAGGTGCTGCGATAGGTGAATTCTTTAGAGATACTGGTCGTCCAGCCCTTATCGTATATGATGATTTATCAAAGCAAGCGGTAGCTTATCGTGAGGTGTCTCTTCTATTGAAAAGACCTCCAGGACGTGAAGCGTATCCGGGTGACGTTTTCTATCTGCACTCTCGTTTATTAGAAAGAGCCGCTAAAGTAAATAGTAACGATAGTATAGCTCAGGCCATGAATGACTTGCCACCTTCAATCAAACACTTGGTCAAAGGAGGAGGATCATTAACAGCATTGCCTATTATTGAAACACAAGCTGGTGACGTTTCTGCGTATATCCCAACTAACGTAATTTCGATTACAGATGGTCAAATATTCCTAGAGTCAGATTTATTTAATTCGGGTGTTCGTCCAGCGATTAATGTTGGTATTTCGGTATCTCGTGTGGGTGGTAATGCACAAACAAAGTCTATGAAGAAAACGTCCGGTACGTTGAAACTAGATCAAGCGCAATACAGAGAGTTAGAAGCATTTGCTAAATTTGGTTCGGACCTAGATGCTGCTACTAAAGGTGTCCTTGAGAAAGGAGCTAGAAATGTGGAGATTCTTAAGCAACCTCAATTCTCACCACTTTCAGTAGGTAAGCAAGTAGCAATTATATACCTTGGGACTAAAGGATTACTCAAGTCAGTACCTGTAAACCAAGTAAGAAAATTCGAAGAAGAATTCCTTATGAAAATGGCGTCTGATCATCAAAATGTTTTAGATGCACTTTCAGCAGGTAAATTAGATGACACAATCACTGGTACTATCGAAACAGTAGGAGCAGAGATTGCTAAAAACTATAACTAATAGGAATGGCTAATCTTAAAGAAGTAAGAAACCGAATAGCGAGTACCCAATCTACGCAACAAATTACCAAAGCTATGAAAGTGGTTTCGGCTACTAAGTTACGTAAAGCTCAAAATGCCATCACTCAAATGAGACCGTATGCAGATAAGTTAAATGGGATCTTGATTAATTTGGCAGAAGCCGCTAAAGATGAGCAAGCGCTTCAAGGATACTTTGAGCATAGAGAAGTTAAAAATGTACTGCTTATTGTTAATTCTAGCGATAGAGGTTTATGTGGTGGATTTAATTCTAATATTACCAAAGAGTTAAAGGTACTTTTAGGAGAAAAGTATAGAAATACTAACGTTGAACTGATGTTCTTAGGAAAGAAAGCATATGAATATTTCAAACGTTCTGATCTTAATATGAACACAGAATATATGAAAGCTTTTCTTGACTTAAATTCTGATGAAGTATTTGAAATAGGCGAAGTGGTAATTCAGGATTTTTTAGCTGGCAAATACGACGAAGTTCGTGTGGTATATAATAAATTTAAAAACGCAGCAACACAAATCGTTACAGCCGAAAAATTATTGCCTGTAGAACTTGAAGCGTTCGAAACTAAAGAAGCAGAAGGAACAAAATATGCATCTGATTTCTCATTTGAGCCGTCAAAGACAGAGTTGTTATTTACGATTATACCAAGAGCAGTAAAAACACAGTTATACAGAACAATGCTCGACTCTCAAGCATCAGAACATGGTAGCCGCATGGTTGCTATGGATAAGGCAACAGATAATGCTGGAGATTTGATATTTAAGCTTAAACTTCAATATAATCAAGCTCGTCAAGCAGCGATTACAACAGAAATACTAGAGATAGTAGGAGGTGCAGCAGCATTAGAAGCATAACCTAACGATTAAATATAAAAAAGCCTTATTGCATTTGCAGTAAGGCTTTTTTTATGGAGTGTCATCAGTGTAAATGCAAAATAGCTTTTTAACTTTCGTAATTCAAAAGCTAGGTGTAGGTCTAATACGCCTTCGCAAACAATACTCTTTCCGTGCTTGGCTTGCCAGAGAATACGCATACGCCTGCCTCTTGAGGATTGTCAAAAGGAATACATCGTATGGTCGCTTTGGTTGCTTCCTTGATTTTGTCCTCAGTTTCTGCTGTTCCATCCCAATGCGCAGAGATAAAACCGCCTTTATTCTCTAAAACATCTTGAAATTCTTCCCAAGTATTAACAAGGGTTATATGGTTATCCCTGAAGTTTAAGGCTTTTAAATACATCTCATCTTGCATCGCTGATAGTAGATGAGCAATTTTATTTTCAAGGTCCGTGAAATTCAGAATTTGTTTCTCTTTAGTGTCTCTGCGTGCTACTTCTACTGTTCCATTTTCGATATCTCGATTTCCTATTGCTATACGCACAGGAACTCCTTTTAGTTCCCATTCAGCAAACTTAAATCCAGGTTTGTGAGTATCTCGATCATCGAATTTTACACTTATTCCTTTAGCCTTTAAGTTCTGAATTATTGGATTTATTTTTTCACTAATCGCATCAAGTTGCTCTAATCCTTTATAAATCGGAACTATTACTACTTGTATCGGCGCAAGATTTGGAGGCAACACTAAGCCTTCATCATCAGAATGCGACATAATAAGTGCTCCCATTAATCGAGTACTTACTCCCCAACTCGTAGCCCATACATGTTCTAGTTTTCCTTCTTTAGTGGCAAATTTCACATCAAATGCTTGTGCAAAGTTCTGGCCCAAGAAGTGAGAAGTTCCCATTTGAAGAGCTTTGCCATCTTGCATTAATCCCTCTATACATAGCGTATCATCGGCACCGGCAAAACGTTCACTCTCTGTTTTTCGTCCCATTATGGTTGGTACAGCTAGAATATTTCTTGAAAATTCCTCATATACACGAACCATTTTATCGGTTTCTTCTTGCGCCTCTGCTTTGGTAGCGTGAGCGGTATGACCTTCTTGCCATAAAAATTCTGCTGTTCTCAAAAACAGTCTTGTTCTCATTTCCCAGCGAACGACATTAGCCCATTGATTAATGAGTAAAGGAAGGTCCCTGTAGCTTTGTATCCAACCCTTATAGGTATTCCAAATGATGGCCTCACTAGTGGGCCTAACAATTAGCTCTTCTTCTAATTTTGCATTAGGGTCTACTCTGAGTTTCCCCGGTCTATCTGGATCTGTTTCTAATCTGTAATGTGTAACTACGGCACATTCTTTGGCAAATCCTTCTGCATTTTTTTCTTCTGCTTCAAAAAGACTTTTTGGTACAAATAGCGGGAAGTATGCGTTTTCATGTCCTGTTTCTTTAAATCTACGATCTAGCTCAGATTGCATTTTTTCCCAAATGGCATAGCCGTATGGCTTAATAACCATGCAACCTCTTACGCTACTGTGCTGTGCCAGATCTGCGTCTTCTACTAAATTATTATACCACTTAGAGTAGTCTTGCTCACGCGTTACTTTTTCAAATGCCATTTAAGTTGTCTTTGGTATGCTTCTTGAATATTTATATGTGACGGCAAATTTAAACCGTTAAGTGAAATTAAATTTTTAGCACCATGAAATTATACATAAATATCGCTCTTTTAACGTTTTTTCTTGCTAGTTGCTCTACTAGCAGAATGGCTTCATCCTCTTACGATGACGTTTATTTTATCCCTTCGGATGATATTCAAATTGTACAATATGAACCACAACCCGCTCCTCAAAAATATACACCTCTAACGAAAAGCGAAGATTATGGTAATTCAGAAGAACCATTGTACGATGAAGAACCGATTGCAACAGAAGATTACTCGGGCACAGGCGAGGATGATGATTATGAAACAAAGCTACGTAGATTAAGAGACGAAGATTTTGAATACAGCTATGAAAACGGCTACGCTGACGGCTATAGTCGTGCCTTTGGCAATAATAACTATTATCGTAATACGTATACCAATAGTTGGTATGGATATGATTCATGGAATTACGATCCTTGGGTTTATACCAGTTATAATTACTATTCATGGGGAAGACCTTATAGATTTAATCGTGGCTGGGGAACGGGATACAACTCCTATAATGGTTGGTATGGAGGATATTCATGGAGAAATACCGGTTGTAATAATTATTATGGGACTAATTGGGGTCATCACAATTTAGGATATTCCTACGGATCTTATCGAAATTCATACTGTGGATATGGTAACTATGGCTATTCCCACAATTATTACAGTAATAGAAACTATACCAAATACTCATCGCATCATTTGTCTACTGGGAATAATCATTACCAAGGTTCACAGCGGTATACTAAAGCTGCAAATAGTCCTCGCCAGCGTGTAGGTAACAATTCTACTTCAGGAAATACGTATGGCTCCACGGGTGGCAGAAGGCCAGGAGGTGAACGATCCAGTCTTACGGGGCCTACTTCAGAAAAAAAACCTACGAATATGGGTAACAGTAGAGTTACAAATCCTGGATTTCGTCCTACTACTGGGGACATAGGTGTTAGGTCCAATACTATTCCTCAAGCTAATAGAAGTGTTAATGGAAATAAACAAAGTGAAGAAGAAAATAGGGATAAAACAGGATACCAAAGAGAGCTTGGAATTAACCAAAATCCTTCAACTCGGGGAGATGTAACGAGATCGCAAGAGCCTAACAGAAGGAGTACGCCTATAAGTGCCCCTTCGAGATCAGTGACTCCGAGTGCTGAGAAACCTTTGTACACCAATACACTGCCCAGCAGTAGTAGACCCGCAGCATCATCGCCAAGTCGAAGTTCCTCTTATAGTTCTACCCCCAGCAGCAGTAGCAGACCCGCAGCATCGTCGCCAAGTCGAAGTTCCTCTTATAGTTCTACACCCAGCAGCAGTAGTAGACCAGCAGCATCATCACCAAGTCGAAGTTCCTCTTCTAGTTCTATCCCCAGCAGCAGTAGCAGACCTGCAGTATCATCACCAAGTCGAAGTTCGTCACCCAGCGTAGCCCCTAGTAGTAGCAGATCTTCAGGGTCAACGCCAAGTCGAAGTTCATCACCATCACCGAGTTCTTCTAGTAGCGCTGGTGGCCCAAGAAGATAATATCATTTACCCAATTGATTTTTAAAAAAAAATACAATATGAAAAACAAAATAATTTATTTGGCTGTAATGTGTGCTTATACTACTGTGGCTTTAGCTCAAAGTGATGTAGATGCTCTTAGATATTCAAACACTCCTGCTTTGGGGACAACTGCACGGTCAATAGGTCTAGTAGGAGCGGTCGGGGCACTTGGAGCCGACCCTTCAGTCGTACAATCTAATCCGGCAGGCTTGGCGCAATACAAAACAAACATATTTGATTTTTCACTAGGGACGAATACTCAAAAAAATCAGTCTAGTTATTTGGATGGTCTAAAAAAGAATAGCAGCACATTTAACCCTGAATTAAGTGCTGTAAATTTAATTTTTACGGAACGAAAAATAAAAAGAGGTAATCCGACCACTACAGGATGGGTGAATGTAAATTTTCAGTTAGGGTACAATAGAAGTGCATCGTTCAATAGGAATATGAGCTTTAAGGGAGTTAGTAATAATTCGTATACCGATTATGTAGCCAGCTTTGTGGAAGGACTTGACTATAGCGCCTTAGAGTCTAATCAAGAACAACAAAATCAGGGGTATTACTACTTTGAAAATATGTTTTGGTACACGTATTTGATTGATTCAAGTAGTAATAAAAATTATGTCCCTACCTACGATAAAGCGTTAGGAGGCATCGGTCAACGAGGACAAATAGTCTCTCAAGGAGGCATGAATGAGTTCAATATAGCGTATGCTGCAAATTATGAGCATAAATTATATTTGGGTGTGGCAATAAATTTAAGCAACGTGAATTATTCTGAAAAGAACACTTTTTCTGAAACCGATAATGCACTTACTGGGAATAATTGGAATAGTTTTGAGTTTTCACGAAATCTTCAAACTTCAGGTTATGGTGTGGGCGGAAGACTTGGTATTATTTTTAGACCAAATGCTAATTTACGTTTTGGAGGTACTTTACATACCCCAACCAAACTCATATTGACAGATAATTATAGCGACGCGCTAAGCGTCCAATACGATGAAGGAGGTTCGGAAGAGTTAAAAACCATGGAAAAGAAATTTAGCTATAGTGTTGTAACTCCTACAAAATATGGTTTGCAAGGAGCTTACCTTTTTGGTAAAAAGGGTTTTATTTCTGAAGAGATAGAATCAATAGACTACAGCCTGATGAATCTTTCTTCTGATGCTACATTATTTGAAGATGTGAATGATAATATCGCTACCAAATATTCCAATACCACCAATCTCAAAATAGGTGCAGAATATGTACTCAATAGTTTCAGGCTTAGAACTGGCTTTGCTACAATTGGTAATCCTCTTTCTAGTGGCAGTGAGTATAGTCGACGAATAATAAGTGGAGGTTTTGGAATACAAGAGAAAAGATGGGCCTTAGACGTCGGAATGTCTAAGGACATAGTTAGCGACGTTTATGTTCCTTATACCATTCCTGGAATCACACCTCAAGGTGTGTCAAACTCATTAATGGGCACTCGTTTGATGGTAACAGTAACCAGTAAATTCTAGTATGTTTGCGCAATGGATGAACAAGAGCCCATTGATGTAAACTTATTAAAGCGCATGATGTTAGGAGACTTTTCGGCATCATCATCCGAAGGGATGTCATCTTCCAAAGAAATACATAAATCCAATGCGCAACAGCGTAAGGTAGAGTTGGATTTGCACTTTGAAAAACTCTATCCCTCCAGAAATAATATCGCACCGGGAGAGAAATTAAAACTTCAATTAGAGGAATTTTCTCACTTTTTACAGGATTTTAAAAAGAAGAACATTCGTATAGCGTATGTTATTGTGGGTAGGGGTGAAGGTGTGCTTAGAGCAGAGGTAAAAAAAGTACTAGTGAAAAATAAAATTCATCATTCTGACGTTGCGGAAGCCCCTTATTTTGGCAATGCAATCAAAATAAGCATCTAACAAAATAGAAATATCAAAACCGCAAGTGGTGTAATAAATGGTTTGAAAAAGACTTGATTCTAGTCTAAATCTTCATAATTCGTAAATTTACCATCGTGCCAGATGTCTTCTATCTCGTAAAAATCACGTACATCTTTCTGAAAAACATGCACTACAACGTTCACGTAGTCTAAAAGTACCCATCTATTTTGACCTTGACCCTCACGGCTATGGGGCTTTTCTTTTAGTGCTTCTCTTGCTTCGTCCTCAACATTATCGGCAATGGCTTTTACTTGACGATCGCTGTCACCGTGGCAAATTATAAAATAGTCTGCGGCAGCTTCATTTATTTTTCTAAGATCAATTTTTACAATGTTCTTAGCTTTTTTGTCTTGCATGCCTTTTATGATTACTTCTACAAGTACATCGTCTGCCTTCACGGTTTTTGCCATTTATTGAGATAACTTTGCTGCAAAATTAGGCGAATATGTGCAATACAGCACTACCTATAATAAAGAGTAAACAGTAGCTTATTATCTTGCAGCAGTATAACATACATTTTGTACACGAAGTAGATTCTACCAATTCGTATCTCAAAGAATTAGGGCGAACACAGAACTTGGTGTCTCCATTTGCGGTATTTGCTGGTAAACAAACAGCAGGAAGGGGACAACGAGAAAAAACCTGGGAAAGCGAGCCCTTTGCCAATATGCTATGTAGCTTTTTAGTCAATAACGTGGGTTCGGTGTCTGACCTCTCTAAATTGAATAATGCTGCGGTACTGGCAGTTGTTCAAGCGTTACAAGGCTTGGGCCTTGCACAAGTTCATGTAAAATGGCCAAATGATGTTTACGTAAAAGACCAAAAAATTTCAGGTATATTGATTGAGAATACGTTTTCAAACGGAGCTATAATAAATGCTATTGTCGGCATTGGGCTTAATGTAAATCAGCTTAAGTTTAACGGAATAGTTGCTACATCTATAAGACGTGAGTTGCAAAATAAAGTAGAAGTTACAGATGTAATGCATAGCGTGTATGATGCTTTTTATCATTTTCTAACTCAATCTAGTAGTATCTTGCTAATGGGAGTCAATGAAGTACTCTACAAAAAAAATGAAAATGTAACATTTGCGCACAAAGACCGTTCAGAAGTCTATAGGGTGCATGCTATTCTGGCGAATGGGAATTTAAAAGTAAGTCAAAACGGGAATACAGTTGAAATAGAGCATCACATTACAAAATGGATAAAATGAATCTTTGCATAGATATAGGTAATACCAGCACCAAAGCGGCTTTATATCAGGATGGCCAAGAAGTAAGGTACTTAAAACCTTTTGCGCTTGACATCTATAAAGAACTTGAAAAAGAGGTTAATCTGCAGCACGTGTTAGTTTGTAAATCCGGTGAGAATAAAGCCCTAGAAGCCTATATCATAGAAACGAGAGGCGAATCAGCATTCTTGAATCCGGAAACAAAGCTGCCAATATCGCTCAATTACAATACGCCACACACGTTGGGTCGAGATAGAATTGCCACTGCGGTGGCGGCTCATTACTTGGATAAAGAGGCTATTTGGTTGGTGATAGATTTAGGAACATGTCTCACCTTGGATTTAGTTAATCAAGGATGTTTTGAGGGAGGACTGATATCTCCAGGCGTGAACTTGAGACTCATGGCAATGAATCAATTTACTGCTAGTTTACCATTAGTGGAATATGACTACAATGTAACCTTCCCAGGAAAGAATACAGCAGAATCGATGCAAGTGGGAGTATGCAGAGGAATCGAATATGAAATAAATGGGCACATTGGTCAACTCAATGCACGTTTTGGGCATTTTAAAGTAGTTGATTGCAGTAGTATTAAGTTACATTTTGTTAAAGAAGTTAAAAATAAGATATTCGCACGCCCAAAGTTAGTTTTAGAGGGGTTAAATCACATCATTGAATACAATGCTAAAAAATAAAAGTTATTGGACTATCCTTTTGGTATTAGTGTCAGTAAGTAGTTTCGGGCAGTTAGGTACTTCGTCGCCATACAGTTTTGCTGGGCTAGGAGAATTAAAACAAAACGGTTTTACGCAACACGCGGCAACAGGCGGAGCTTCTATAGCACAGCAAAGCGAAAACTCGTTTACGCCCAATAACCCGGCTAGTTTGGCAAGCTTAAAATATACTGTGTTCGATATTGGGGCCTATATGAGTATGGGAAAATTATCTACAGAAAGCCTAAGTGCGAACACTCGCACAGGTAATTTTAGTCACTTTGCAATGGCATTTCCTTTTGAAACCAAACGAAAAATGGCAATGAGTTTCGGTTTAAATCAGTACAGTGATGTA
>CAMDCQ010000048.1 GCA_945890595.1 Chitinophaga pinensis | reverse complement strand
TTAAGACCGAATTTTTTACGTGTTCGATTACCTAAGTAATCATAACCATAATAGTTTACATAGCTATTACCGTTGTTCCATAAATCTGAAGAGCTAAACATGTCAAGGCTAAAAACACTTGGATCTAAGCTATTAACGTCGATATAGGAAGTTTTTCCATATAGGTTACCGTTGATATCTTTAATTCCTTCCGCTATCAATTTTGCTCTAAGATTTTTATCAAATGTTTTTTGTTGATCGGCATCTACTCTGATATTGTACGAAACAGAATCGGTAAATGTACCAAAGTCGTCATATGAATGCTGACCTCCAATGATATAGCCGTTTTCAGTAATTTGATCTAAACTAGAAATATGACTATTTGCCAACAATGGCATTAACCTCCATAAGCTAGTTGCTCCAATTCCCCAATTACTGAACAGCGTTTGCTCGTAGTACATTCCGAATTGTAAATCATGCGTATTTTCTAAATTTAAAATAGCCTCTCCTTGCGCATATGCCGCAGCTCTTTCTGTTTGAGACTTAGAATATCCGTTGTTACCTGAGCCAGGATTGTTCCATAATGAATAGGTTAAGCCTGGAGTAAATCCATTTAATAAACCTAGCTGTTGAATAACTTGATCGTCACTAAATACACCAGATCTATTTGAACCTCCAAAAGCCGCTTTTGCATAATCAAATATTGCTTGGGTATACTTTGCTCTTTCTGGATTTTTATCACTCGCCTCAAAGGTGATATTATTGGTACCGTAATCTACCAGATTAAAGAATCCTGCACGTGTTACCGTGTCTCCTTTTTGATCTATAAAACGAGTTGCTTCTTCCGTGTATTGATAAACTGGTACTCTGTTAGAAGTAAACTTACCAATGTGGCCATAATCAAAAATATTATCTCCAAACTGAGAGTTTTGTGTTTCACTCCAGCTACTTTGATAATCTAGACGAATGGTATAAAACGCATCCGAAAACAACGATTTTTCCTTTTCTTTATCTTCTTCAGAGGTTTCTCCCAAACGTTGGGTATATTTCAAATAAGTTCTAAGTGTTTGATTGGTAGTATTACTATAGCTGTTATAGTCCATCAAACTTTGCGAGTAATTCCAGTTGTTTCCTTGACCTTGGTTGTAACTGCCAAACAGGGTAAGTGATGTGCTTTTATTAGGTAAAAACTCTATTTTACCCTGTGCGTTTCCTACAAAAGCACCCACATTTTTTCGTGCTTTGCTCCATTCTAAGTCATTATTATCTAAGAGTAGTGAACTATAGACAAACCCTGGACCATTTGGATTTTCTATGATAGGATTATTCTGAACTTTTTGAAGCGACTCGTCTTTTAAGTAGTAAAAGCCACCATACCCAGGGCTAGGATCTGCCGTGTAATTAATATTGGCTGCCAATTGATAGCCTAGAGCAACATATTCTTTATCTCCTCCACCTTTATTCTTAACCCACAATGGACCAATAGAAGAAAACTCTGCTTGATTGTAATGATAAGGATCAAAAGGACTAGATGATATAAGCTCAAAAGATCTAAATGTACCTCGTGACGGACCTTTTGTGGTAACACTAATTGCTCCACCTGTAAAGTCACCGTACTGAGCAGGAATACCTGATTGAATAATATCTATCTGACCTTGAGCAGATTGGGGAACGCTTGAGCTTCCCACGACACGCACACCATCTACGAAATAGGCTGTACCGTCTGTTCTACTTCCTAAGAAAGAGATTCCTCCATCACCATCTTGATTTGCTCCGGAAGTAGTTGCTGCTATTGCACCTAGATCACGCGTTGGTAATCTGGCTATATCACCACTCGTTAACGTTTTGGAGTTTTTATCCTTTTCGATCATGGGTTTACCTGCACGAACAACAATAGGACCCAATTCTTGGCCTCCACCGTCTTCAACACTAGTTTGAGACATTTCGATGTTCATAAATTTGGTGCTGTTGGACGATATTTCGACCTCAGTCACTTGCTTATCTTGATAATCGATGTATTTAACTGTAATCGTATACGTCCCTGGATCAAGGGCATTGATTACATATTTTCCTTCGTCATCGGTAAACGTTCCACCCTTGCGGATACCATCTTTTTCGAGTTGGATAGTCGCATATGCGATTGGAACCTTGGTTTTAGCGTCTGTAATGTTTCCTTGTAGCTTTCCAAAATTGGACTGAGCATACACGGAAGACCCTAATAAACAGGCAAATAATACGGTAAGTACTTTATTCATAAACGTTGTTTTTATACGGTTTGTTTCGAACTTCAATATTTGTTATAAAAATGCAATAATTCAAATTAATTTTAGGTAGGGGTTACTTTGGGTTCACAAGTGGGTGATTTTCTATCCAATTTAAGATCTTATTTCCCAATACTTTGGCTAGCTGCTCAAATGAATCTTTGGTTAAACCACCGATGTGAGGTGTTAAAATAACAGCGTTGTTTCCCACTAAATACGCCAACTCTTTCTTTTCGTTTTCGGTGAATGTAGCTAATTGTTCATTCGGTAATACATCCAATGCAGCACCCCTTATTTTTTTCGATTCTAAACCACCAATAATATCGCTTAAGACACAAACTTTGCCTCTTGACAAATTCAATAAATAAAAAGGTTTTTTCATCGTTTCTATAAATTGCTTATTGACTAAGGCTTCTGACGCTTTGTTCAAGGGTACGTGTAAACTTAGTACATCCGCTTGCTCTTGTATCTCCTTTAAACTTACTTCTTGCACATGCTCTGAATCAAAACCCGAGGCATATAAATCATAGGCCAATATCCTACAGCCAAAAGACGCCAACTTAGCTGCCAATTCGCGACCCACATTACCGTAACCTATTATCCCCACGCATAAATTAGCGAGTTCTAGTCCTTCATTTCCCTTCCGATCCCAAATACCGTTTCGTATGTCATGATGGCCTTTGTTAATATTAGCTAATAAACCAAGCATCATTCCAACTGTTTGTTCAGCTACGGCATTTCTATTTCCCTCAGGAGCATTGAAACAAGCAATATTTAGCTCTTCTGCACATTGGGTATCGATGTTGTCCATACCTGAACCTAATCTACCTATTGCGCGCAGGTTGGGTGCTTTAGCCATCCAACTAGCATCCACAAAAAGCTTAGTACGCACTATTAAAATCGTTGCGTCTTGTAGGGCTGTTTCTAAATCTACCAGCGTAATATGAGGTCGATATATAACAAGTTGATCCTCAAGCATATCCAGTAATCCAGGATGTACTTCATCAATAATCAATATGTGGTGTGAATCACTCACTATTTTTAAGTGGTGCAAATATGTAAATCTATTCGTTTCTTACACTACAAAGTAGCAAACGGATTTAAAATTAGTGGCGCAAGAGAAACGCCTGATGCTATGCAATTGTATGCTTAGGCTTTGTCGAGTAATACTTTGGTGAAATTTACTTTTTTGCCTAAAAATACTTCTGATTCTTTTAAAAATTCATCAGTAAGATCAGACAAATAATATGCATCTTCCTCTTTAGATAAATAATTGTGCAATTGAGTATTGGTTAGGTAGTCGTCTACTTCTTCTGCAATAATTTTGGGGGTATGTAGTACTTTCAACCCGTTGCTGAAGTAGTTTTCTATTTGTTGGTAGATAATAGGGTAATGCGTGCAGGCAGGTATTAACAACTCACAGTTATTAAACTCTTCAAAATAGCGGTCAAATACCGGAAAGAGCACCTTCTCGTCTAAAAAGCCATCTTCAATGAGCGGTACAAGAAGTGGTGTCGCCTTGGCTACTATCTCTAAACTAGGATTGAGATTAGCCAACGCCTGATTAAACATACCCGAATTAATTGTTTTGCGTGTCCCTATAATTCCGATTTTTTTATACTTGGTTTGCGTGGCAATAAGGCTCACAATAGGGCTTATTACCTCTACAATTTGAGACGAGGTATACGGTAATTCGTTGGTTTTATTAATAACGGTAGTTGCACTGTTGCAAGCAACTACAATCATTTTACAGTTTTTCTCTTTGAGAAAACGGGTAATCGCGGTCACATAGCTAATAAGTGCATCTTCGCTCTTATCGCCATAAGGCAAATGAGCAGTATCACCAAAATAGATGAACTGCTCATTCGGAAGTTTTAGTTGCAACGCTTTGAGAATAGTAAGTCCTCCAAGCCCTGAATCAAAAACGCCTATAGGTTGTGACGCCTTGATAATAGTTTTATTTAAGACCTAACTTAGCTTTTACAAGCGCCATAATATCGTAAGACGCATCACTGTATATAATGCCACTTCCATCGGTAGTATCCATAACATAAGCGTAACCATTCGCTTTAGCTACCTCGGCAATTGTCTTTTTTACTTTCTCTAACAATGGTGCGAGAAGTTGTTCTTGTTTACGTTGCAGCTCTTCACTTGCTCTCTGGTTAAGTTCTTGTAATTGTTTTTGAAGGTTTTCAATTTCTTGAGCCTTAATTTCCAACATTGCTTTAGATGCATTTGGATCCTCGGTTTGTTTCAAATAACTTTCGTACTTAGTCCTTGTTTCACTTTGTTTGTCTGCAAGTATTTGTTGCCATTGTTCTTGCTCTTTCATCAATTTTTTTTGTATGCTATCGGCCTCTGGCATTGCTTCTATGAGCAGGCTGCTATTAATATGCGCTACCTTAGTCTGGGCTTGTACTGCCGCAAAGGCAAATAACATTACGAAAATTCCAACTGCGTTTCTCATCTGGTTTATTATAATTTATAGTTAAGTGTTTGTGTTTATTAAGGTATTAACGTGGGGGTAGATCATCATTCGAATTATCACGACTTAATGGAGGTAAGTTGGTATCATCTTTCCCCGCATTAGTTGAAACAACACCTAACTCTTCCAATACCTCTCCACTTCTATCATACTTAGAATTGGCTACAAGCATAAGCATATCCCCGCTTTTATCAAAAATAAAATCTAAGCCATTTGCCTTTGCTATTTTATTTATTGCTTCATATACTTTGTCTTGAAGTGGTTTTACCAGCTCTGCCTGTTTCTTAAACAATTCACCCTCATAACCAAACTTATCATTTTGAAGCTTTTTTGCTATTCTTTCCTTCTCAATGATTTCGTTTTCACGTTTGGTTTGCACATCTTTGGTCATCAGTACTTTTTCGGCCTGATACTGCTTGTACATCTTATCTACTTCAGCAAACTGAGCATCAATTTCTTCTTGCCATTGTTTGCTTATTTCATTAAGTTCTGCTTGGGCTGATTTGTAGGCTGGCAGTTGGCTAAGGATATATTCAGAATCTACGTACGCAAATTTCTGTGCAGAAACCTGCAAGCTAAACATAGCGCTGAAGGCTAAAAGGAGTGTGGTTTTAATAAGTACTTTCATTATGATCTCGTTTCATTCGTAAATAACATAAATGATGCTAAAGTGCCTAACGTGATGCAAACATATAAAAAATACCCACTGTTACTTGTTTTGGGGGTATTTTTACGAACAGAATAAATGTATGCTATACCGTACACTAATGTTTTAATCGTATGGTCTCCGTTTGAATAGTGTTGCTCCAATTGAGCGCACGATCTATCAATGCTATTTTTAATTTTAGTGAATCTGGTTTGGATAACAGTGGATTGGCCGATAGCTTAATGGATATAGTCCCTTGAATGGCTTTGTATTTGCCCGAAGGAGTTAGCACAGGTACGCGCTCATGCTGATTACCATAAGGAGCACCTGATTGATCCTTTAATTCTACAAAAGCGCCTGAAGTATTCGCCACTAAGTAGGTAACCGGCAAATTGTGAAAATAGGGACTACCAAAATTAAATGGCGCTGCAGTATCACTTCCGGTTAAACCAATGTCTCCGTCACCATCTTGAAATCCAATAACCAGCACTATTAAACTGTCATTACCTAAGGTATCTTGTAATAGCGAGACTTCATTCAAGCTAATTTTAGGCACATTACTAAAAGACACATCATCAGGTTTACAACTGTATACATGAAATAGTATCAATAGAGAAACTACTTTTGCGGTATATATGGTCCATTTGCCTAGCATAGAAAATAGTTGGAGTATCTCTGAGCACAATTTTAACGAGATTGCGTTAGATATATTTCAATTTCAGGCCAAAAATAATGCAGTATACGCTCAATACCTTGACTTAATTGACCAAGAGACTGCGGAGATAGACCATTACACTCAAATACCTTGTTTACCCATTACCTTTTTCAAAACTCACAAGGTTGTAACAGGAGATTTTGAGCCTGCCCTGATTTTTGAGAGTAGCAGTACCACCGGAATAGGCGTCTCTAAAAATTACCTACAAAATATTTCCCATTATCATCACAACTGCCTGAGGATCATAGAAGAGAAATTAGGAGATATCCGAGAATATGAAATTTTTGGGCTTTTGCCTAATTATTTAGAACGCCAGCATTCTTCCTTGGTAAGCATGGTTGAGTTTCTCATGCATCACAATAAACAACAAGATGGTTTTTACTTGTATAATCATGAAGCCTTATTAGATCGCATCAATACTTCTACCAAAAAGATACTCCTTTTTGGGGTAAGCTATGCTTTGCTCGATTTTGCAGAACAACACACAACTGCCAAAGAAATAACGGTAATAGAAACTGGCGGTATGAAAGGTCGTAAGAAAGAAATCACCAAAGAAGAGGTTTATACAGAGTTGAAAACTGCTTTTCGCAATGGTACCATTATTTCCGAATACGGAATGACGGAGTTACTAAGTCAAGCTTACTCAAATGATAAAGGTATATATACCTGCCCCACTTGGATGAAGGTTTTACCCAGAGCAGATAACGACCCACTGAGTCATGCTGCCACAGGCCAATCGGCAGCGCTTAACATTATTGACCTTGCCAATTTGCATTCTTGTTGCTTTATCGCTACGGATGATTTGGGGAAGGTTCACTACAACGGGCAGTTTGAGGTTTTAGGTCGATTAGATTATGCTGATATCAGAGGTTGCAGTTTAATGATTTAACATTATTTTGCTTCATTTTCAGTTTCTTCCTCTGGCTGATTTAGTTTATCGGACTGATGCTCTTCCCATGTTTTAAGACTGAATTTAGGAGCAGTTGGCTCCTTATAATCAGGGCGAGAGATGACATACCTGTTATACCTTATTTGAAGCACCCCATATAATACGGACGCCATAGATATTAAAAACAACTTCTTCCACGAGAAATTAAAGTCATCACCAAAACCCAATGCAACAATTAAAACTAGCGCCTGAAAGGACGCTATTTTTAAAATATTGGTGATCGTATAGGTTGTACTAATCTTCATCTTAACCGATTGTAGACCACTATTTATGAGGTCTTACGAAGAAATAAAACCAGTTATATGGTCATTATTTCTTTTTCTTTTACGACAATAGCCTCGTCTATACGGACGCTGTATGACTCTATTACTTTTTGCACTTCTGCTTCCGCGTCCTTTGCCATATCCTCACTTAACCCGTCTTTTTGCAGTAATTTTATCATATCGATAGCATCCTTACGAGCACCTCTAAGGCCTATCTTACCATGCTCGTTTTCTGCTTTTGCTTGTTTTACAATACCTAAACGTCTTTCTTCGGTAAGTGGAGGTACGTTAATTATAACTTGCTCGCCGTCATTCTGAGGATTTAAGCCCAGATTAGCATACATAATCGCTTTGCTGATCTCTTCTAACATTCCTTTTTCCCAAGGTTTTACAATGATAGTCTTTGCATCTGGTGTATTGACGTTAGCAACCTGACTGAGTGGCACTTTACTTCCGTAGTATTCTACCATTACGCTGTCGAGCATACTTGGCGTAGCCCTTCCCGCTCTTAGTTTAGCTAATTCGGTAAATACGTGGTTTAGACTCTTTTGAGCTGACTCACGCAACTCATCCATTATCATTTTAATATCCTCATTCATATTGAAGTGTTTTTTTCCTAACTCTGCAAAGAAAATTAAATATAGCTTGTCTCACAAAATTAAAATCTTGTAAAGATATAATGCCCCGAAAGCAATGGCAACCAAGCTAGCAAAAGCTGCATTTACAAATACAGATGATTTGTTGTATACAAAAGCAAAGCTGAGTAGTACGGTGCTTGACATGAGCACATAAATCATTAAATTCATTTCTGCCGTTAAAAGAATAAGGGCAACCGCAATTGCTGCCTGAATCAGCATCGTATAATTTAAAATTTTTGACTTATTCGGATATCTAAAAAGATAACTGTTAATACCTAAAAAATGAATCACAATACACAGTACCGCATAGGGTACAAAAAACTTAACCAAGATCGTGTTAAAAACGGAATAATCCACGGAAAGCGATGGGATTAAGCTTCTCATTTGGGGAGAAAGTTCCATCACAAAAAGAAGACCTAAGTATGAAAAAACCACCATTAGGAAATAAACAATACTGAGTATAAAGCTTCTAGGTTCTCTTATTCCTGTCCGTCTAAAAAGCACAAAAAAAGGCAGCATTAGCAATACACTGATATTGCTCACAGCCTGAGCAATTCCTAATAAAACGCCAAATAACATCATAAGTGTGGACGACTTCTCAGGGTTATTTCCTGCTTCAAAAGCTAAAAAAAAAGCACTTAAACAGACCGCGCCGTATACCAGATCCCCAAAAGCCAATGCTGGCATCAACAGCACAGATAAAACCGAAAAGACAACTAAGGGCATATGCGTTTTCTGCCCGAGGATACCGTTTTTAAAACAAAAATAATCCAAGACCAATCCTTCTATCAAGACTAAAAACACTTTGGCGGAAGTAGCATAGGAATAATCCCCCATGATTACATAAAAACCAATTAACGTGAGGCAAGCCACTATAAATGATGAGAAAATTTTATGCGTTAGGTAGTGAATCAATTATATATCAGTTTAAGCAAGGCAAATCTGCGATTTTTTGAGGTAGGAATTATCAATTTGTTGGAAGAAACTTGTTTTGCTTCATCTGGTATAATTGCCACATAGTCCAATTGTGATTTTAATAGCTTGGTACTTTCTAATTGACCGTTATTGTAAATGGTGTATTGCATTACCTCTCCAGAGCTCCTAAGTTGATCATTGTAAAGCAACTGTATGAATTTATCTCCCACATAAACTGCAGCCGAGCTGTAATAACCACCATCATTAATGGTTGTTTGATTTTTGGTAATTAACTTGTGCCAATCTAAAAATGCATCTTGATCATAATTTAAAACGAGCAATTCATTGAAATTATAAATATTCTTAGACGTGCTCACCGGAATTCCGTTTACCATCACGATGTCTTGCTGTGTGGCTATTTCTTTTTGCTCTGCTATTATGAGCATCCCGCCGTCACTACGTGATACAACTTTCAGAATAGAGTAACCTTCCGAGATTAGTCCATCGATTTGATCTTTTTTTACCACATTTTTAAATTCCGGCGGGAATTCGCCTAGTTTCCAAATACCATTTCCGGTAGTTTTATCTACGTTAAAAAATAGGACACCTTTCAGCCCGTATGAATCATTGGAAGAGTAAAATGCCGTAACTATCGCATCATCATTAACTCGGTCGTACACTAATCGTTTAGATTTAAGTGAGAGCGAATCATTGAGTGTATAATTATTCATCGTGCTATCCTTCAAATGAAATAATAATTGCGCTTCTACCTTTTCTTTTCTCCTTCCCTTTTCAGAAACGGCAGCTAAAAAGAATACCTCTTGATTATTGCAAACCAAAAAATCTGGAATTACAAATGATGCTAGACTGTAGGGTAACTCAACTCTTGTGCTAGACAACTTTCTTAAATTCATGTCGAATAGCGAGTGATTTAGGAGTATGTTACTTGCATCTCTTTCTACTATAGATAGCAAAGAAAGCGTTTGTAAATCATCACTTACACGTATCCTCAGATCTCCTTGATCTCCCATCTCGTTAGATGGCACCGAAAGCAGCACACTAGACTCTCCTATGCGCTTAAAATCATAAGAATACCACTGCGCCATTATATCATGTTCTCCTCTTACTTCGGCGTACTTCGCCTTTATCACCAATAGTCCGTTTGGGGTCATGTAGATCTGAATGAGTCGAGCATTCTTCAAATCAACCATCAAGGATTGCTCTACTACCATGCGATGGTTATATCTATCGATCGTTACATTTTTTCCGTAAAACTGATTGCGATAGCGCAGCACGAAAATACCCGATTGATTTTCTCCTAAAACCCTAGAATAAACAGCAGCGCCCTTTAATTTTACAGGATTACTCCATTGTAACACCTGCCCTTCTGCACGCAAGAAGAATAGAAGTAACACTAAAGCTAAAATGCGTATATTTTGGATGTACTTTTGCAATGAGATATTGAGTCTCACAAATAACGAATTTTAATACGTAAAACATCTCTTGCAGCATCAAGTTATTCATAAAAAAGAACCCGAAAAAGCCATATTAATTGGAGTAGAGCCCAAAAATTCACCCATAAAATCAAGCAATATTTATCTGGATGAACTTGAGTTTCTGGCCTACACAGCAGGAGCTACGACGCTCAAAAGATTTATTCAACGACTTGAGA
Source organism: Chitinophaga pinensis (assembly GCA_945890595.1). Classification (GTDB taxonomy): domain Bacteria; phylum Bacteroidota; class Bacteroidia; order NS11-12g; family UBA9320; genus UBA9320. The sequence goes on along the minus strand of CAMDCQ010000048.1, from coordinate 3,796 downwards.
AACCTCATCCGAAGACCTATATCGGAGAAGGTAAAATGGAAGAGATAACAGCTTATGTGAAAGAACATGAGATAGACTTAGCCATTTTTGACGATGAGCTTAGTCCATCACAAATACGTAATTTGGAGGAGTTTATACAATGTAAAATAGTAGACAGAAGTAGTCTTATCTTAGATATTTTTGCTAAGAATGCACAAACTGCACAAGCCAAAACCCAAGTAGAATTAGCTCAAAGCGAATATCTACTGCCACGACTTACTCGTATGTGGACCCACCTTCAAAAACAAAAAGGCGGCATTGGTATGAAAGGTCCTGGAGAAAAAGAGATAGAAACAGATAGAAGGGTTATTCGAGACAAAATAGCTAAACTAAAAAAAGAGCTGCATGACATAGACAAGCAGAGCATAACCCGTCGAAAAAATAGGGAAACCATGACACGTGTTGCCTTAGTTGGTTATACAAATGTGGGTAAATCTACTATTATCAACTTGCTGGCTAAATCAGAAGTATTGGCTCAAGACATGTTATTTGCCACCCTGGATAGTACCGTTCGCAAAGTGGTATTTCCTCCAGACCCAGTCACCTTTGAGCCTTGCGTTTTTTTACTTTCCGATACCGTAGGGTTCATACGAAAACTTCCTCATCAATTGGTAGAAAGTTTTAAAAGTACGCTAGATGAAGTAAAAGAAGCCGATATCTTGTTGCACGTAGTAGATGTAAGTCATCCACAGTTTGAAGAGCAAATGGATACTGTTTCTTCTACCCTTGAGGAAATAGGTGCTAGCAATAAAACCGTAATTACTATTTTTAATAAAATAGATCAATACAAACCGATGGCAACTAGCGATGATATTTTTGAAGATAAAACGATATATGACATACCTACCCTCAAAAAAACATGGATGTCTAAGTTGGATGATAACATCGTTTTTATTTCGGCAACTCAAAGTGACAACATTGACGAACTAAAAGACCTGATTAGAAAAAATGTGAGCAAAAGCCTTTGACTTTTATTTTTTTTCTAAAAGTCCAATCTCAATCAGTCTTTCTGTAAGGAAATCGCCCGCCGAGATATCTTCGTATTTTTTAGGGTGGGTTTCATTCACACAATTCGGTAAACAGTCTAACCTCATTTCAGAAACGGGATGTAAGAAAAAGGGAATTGAAAAACGGGTTGTACCCCATTGTTCTTTGGGAGGATTTACTACTCGATGTGTAGTAGAACGCAATTTATCGTTGGTTAAACGTTGCAACATATCGCCCACGTTAACCACCAATTGATTTGGCAAAGCGGTTATGGCAATCCAGTTGTTTTGTTTATCTAACACTTCCAATCCTTCGGCACTGGCGCCCATAAGCAAGGTAATAAGATTAATATCTTCGTGCTGCCCAGCTCTAACGGCGTTCTTAGGTGCATCCTTTATCGGGCCATAATGTATGGGTCTCAATATGCTATTCCCATACTTAATGTAATCATCAAAATAAAACTCATCCAAGTCTAAATACAGTGCAATAGCGCGTAGCATATATTTTCCTGTTTCTTGTAACGCTGCATAGGCTTTTAAACCATAATCATTAAACAATGGTACCTCATCTACGCTCACATTTTCGTGGTAGTCATAGTGGGATTTTAGGGCTTCAGGAATATCTTGGCCAAAATGAAAAAACTCTTTTAAATCACCTACCTTACTGTCTTTACTGTGTTCTGTACCCCAAGAGGTAAAACCACGCTGTCCTGCAATACCTTCTATGCGATACTTCATTTTGACCTCCATAGGAAGCGCATAAAACTCTTTCGTATATTGGTACAAATTTTCACTGACGTCATCACTTAATTCGTGATTATAAACAGCCACAAAACCAATTTTTTCGTATGCCTCTCCTAAATCTTGAACAAACTTTTGTTTTTGTTCAACACTTCCGCGCTTAAAATCATGAAGATTGAGTGAAATTATTGCAGTGCTCATGGTATTATATTTCTTACAAAATTACGATTACGCTTTATATAAACTTACAGTGAGATTATCTATTGTTGTGATTAAGCTGTAAACTCGGCTTTAAACCTATACACAGTATATCAATTTTCACTTAGTTTTAAGATTTCGGTGATTGCTTTCGTTTTTAATTGCACCTCGTTCCATTCCTGTTCAGCGACAGAATCAATGGTAATCGCCCCTCCCGCATTGTAGTTTAAAACCCTTTTATCCATGTCGCATAAAACACTCCTTATAACTACATTAAAATCGAAATCTCCCTCGGGAGTAAGGTAGCCTAGTGCTCCACTGTACCAACCACGCTTGAAATTTTCCAGTCCTTCAATATAGTTCATAGCAGCTATTTTTGGTGCTCCGGTCATACTTCCCATAGGGAATGTCGCTTTCAGAATATCACTAATTGAAACCTCTGGAAGCACCTCTCCTTCCACGGTTGAAATCATTTGATGTACCTGCAAGTAGCTATATATTCCAAATAATTCGTTAACTTGTACCGAGCCTGATTTGCACACTATATTTAGGTCATTTCTGACTAAATCCACAATCATTACATTCTCAGCTCTGTCTTTTTCTGAGGTTTTAAGTTGCGTTATGAGCGCAGCATCTTCTTCTTGCGTTTGCCCTTTTTTTATGGTGCCTTTTATGGGTTGACTCACCAATGTGTTACCACGTTTCATGAGGAAACGTTCCATGCTTGCTCCACATAAATAAAGTTGATTTGCCCTTAAATAAGCCCCCATTGGGACAGGCGATGTTTGAAGTAAATCGAGGTGAAACAACACAGGCTCAAAGGCCTGAAAACTATGCGAATATGGAACACAATAATTGAGTTCGTACACCTCACCACTTCTTATCAATTCTTGTATTTCTTCTATTTTTTGAATATAATCGGTGTGCGATATCGGTGAATAAACGGGGGAAATATCCCGTTTATTTTCAACAAGAACAGCATCAAAAAAATCTGGCTGTATGTCACCTTTCAGGATACTAACTTGCTGATTTTTATCCATGCCTAATAGTATTTGAGGCTCAAAAAAAAGAAGTTCAGGAGTGTCAATAACAGCATTATTCTCACTGCTCAGCGATTCAAAATGATTTTTAACATCGTATCCTAGAACACCAAATAGCCATTTCCCTTGGGTGGTAGCTTGCTCAAAAGTGGACCACGAGGTATATACCTGTGTAGCGCCAATTGCTGCTAAAAACTCAAACTCACCGCCATAGACGCCTGTATTAAGTTGGCAACTATCTAATATACATTGGTATTCATGCTTATCTGCATAAGCATATACTAACTCCTTAAAGCGAGCCAGCCCTTGCTGAGCAATATATTCCTGTAACTTATTCTTCAAAATACTCCTTCACTAACTTAGCCTTTGCGGGACCTACTACACCCGCAATATCCTCAAAACTCGTTTTTTTAATTCGTGCTACAGACTTAAACGTTTTGAGCAATTCGGTAGCGGTTTCGTCTCCAATGCCTTTTATTTCGGTGAGTTTACTCACTATGGTCTCTTTACTCCTACGGTTACGGTGATGCGTTATGCCAAAACGGTGTGCCTCGTCTCGCATATGCTGTATAACCTTTAGACTTTCAGATTTTTTATCAATATACAAGGGTAAACTATCGCCTGGATAATAGATTTCTTCTAGTCTTTTAGCAATACCTACAATCGCCATTTTGCCGTACAAATTCAAATCCCTGAGTGCCTTAACCGCACTACTCAGCTGTCCTTTACCTCCATCTATAACTATAAGTTGTGGCAGCGGCTGGTTTTCTTCCACCATTCGCTTATAGCGGC
>CAMDCQ010000047.1 GCA_945890595.1 Chitinophaga pinensis | reverse complement strand
GTTCTGATGTTGAGTTTACCGAAGATATGTACCTGCAATATGCAATACCTTCAGACGTAAAACAATTTGGTTTAATTCCCGAGATAATTGGTAGAATTCCTATTCTTACAGCACTTCAACCACTTGACGCAGCAACGCTAAAGGCCATTTTGCTTAAACCTAAAAATGCACTTATCCGGCAATATATTGCTCTTTTTGAATTAGAAGGAATTGATCTTATCATCGCAGATGAAGTAATAGATTATATTGTAGAGAAAGCTATAGAATTTAAACTAGGCGCAAGAGGGCTTAGGTCTGTATGTGAAGCAATCTTAAGCGATTATATGTTTGATGCACCTTCAGATAAAGCGATTAAAGAAATAAAAATTGGCTTACAAGAGGCACAAAAAGTAATTGAAAGATTACGTTTGAAAGCAGCCTAATCGCTGGTATCAAGTCTATATCAGTAGGATATAGGATGTTTCAAACCCATTTTCATTATTTACTAAGAGGTTAAGTGACAGTAGATGTTTGACTTAGCTAGGTTTTTGGTATACTAATTTCTACATGAATTTATTTTAGGATTATTTATTGAGCAGCATAGTTGAACTATGGCAGATTTTAACTTTTTTTGAAAAAAAGTTGTGGCACGTATATTTAAAAAAAACGATCCTAAAGTAATAAGAGCATGGACCTTTTATGATTGGGCCAATTCTGTATATAATCTTATTATTTCAACGGCCATCTTTCCTATTTTTTACGAGAAAGTAACTTCAGGAAATCGACAGTTGATTAACGGTGAAGAGGTAGATGCTGTTTCTTTTTTTGGGCGTCAGTTTGTTAATACCGAACTGTATTCTTATGTGTATTCTGCTTCATTTTTACTCATTGTATTGCTTGTGCCTATTCTTTCCGGAATTGCAGATTATACAGGGACTAAAAAGCGTTTTATGCAATTTTTTTGTTATTTAGGTGCTGCTGGCTGCGCATCGCTCTATTTCTTTGATGTACACAACTTAGAGCTAAGTATGTTTTCGGTGTTTATCGCGAGCATTGGTTTTTGGGGAAGTTTAGTTTTTTATAATTCATTTCTTCTTGAGATTGCAGATAAAGATCAACATGATAAAATTAGCGCAAGAGGATTCTCGCTAGGTTATATAGGCAGTGTGCTGTTACTTGTAACTATTTTGATTTTGAACGGTGCTTTAGGGATGCCTATTAAATATGGATTTTTTATGGTTTCTATATGGTGGGTGGGTTTTGCACAATATACCTACTATTATTTGCCGGGTAAATCGCATTATACGGTTCGTGAAAAAAAGCATAATATTATTTGGTACGGTTACAGTGAATTACGAAAAGTGTGGGGGCAACTCACTGCACATATTAGAGTAAAATGGTTCTTGCTAAGTTATTTTATTTACAATATGGGAGTTCAAACAGTAATGCTTTTAGCAGTGCTATTTGCGAGCAAAGAAATACAATGGGTTTCTGGTGGTGAATGGTGGCAAACCAAAGAGACCGGACTTATTGTGAGTATTATTTTAATACAGCTTGTCGCTGTGGTTGGGGCTCAAGTTCTTTCACGTGTTTCAGAAAAACTAGGTAATCTCAGAACACTCATGTTATGCACGATTATTTGGGTATTGTGCACCGTAATAGCTTACCTTATAGATCAACCTCTTCAGTTTTACGGATTGGCACTGCTAGTGGGGTTTGTTATGGGAGGTATTCAGTCTTTAAGTAGATCAACGTATAGTAAAATGTTACCGCCAACAAACGATAATGCTAGCTTTTTTAGCTTTTTTGATGTAATGGAAAAAGTGGGCTTAATCTTTGGTCCGCTAATGTTTGGTTTGCTAGAAGGTATTTTTGGGAATATGCGAGTATCTGTGCTCATGCTAATGATTTTTTTCATAGTAGGATTCTTCTTACTAATGAAAACCTACAGCATTGAAAAAAGACATGGAATAGCGGTTTAAATGCTCAAAAAGTATCTCGCTGATATAGCCTTCATGCAGATTCTAAATCTGCTTATTAAACCTATATGGATATTGGTAATAGATAGGGCTGTTCAGAATACCTTATCTCTTGAAGTATATGGTAACTATGCAGCCTTATTCAATTTTAGTCTGATGTTTTTTATCATTTTAGATTTGGGGTTGAATGGATATAATACGACCCAAGTTTCAAGAGATACCAACAAAATAGTAGCACTAACAGGTAATATCTTGGGTTTAAAAATGATACTTATGGCTATATATGTATTGTTTGTTTTTGCTGTGGGCGCTGCTTTAGGTTATGGTGAAGCCGAGTTCCTCTTGCTTGTGTTTTTGTGCATCTTACAAATATTTACTTCACTCAATCAATACCTTAGGACTATAGTAGCCAGTTTACAACAATTCAAGTGGGATGGCATATTTATGGTTTTGGACCGATTGCTCGTTGTGGCGCTCTGCGCAATTCTGCTGTGGGGAGGTATAGAAGGCTGGAGTTTGACTATTGAACGGTTTATTTTGGCGCAGTTGGCTGGAGTTTTTTTAGTGACGCTAGTCTTGGTGATTTTTCTGTGGAAATATTTTCGTGACATTAAAATCTCATTTGATCTTAAAAAAATAAGACCCTTACTGCAAAATGCCTGGCCCTTTGCGCTACTCATTACCCTTATGGGGCTCTATAATTATGTGGATAGCGTTATGCTCAAAACAATGGTAGGCAATGCTGATGCGGGAATTTACGCGCATGGGTATAGGTTATTTTATGCAATACTTATGTTTGCGCAGATTTTCAGTGGGGTCTTGTTGCCTTTTTTCAGTAAAAATATCAAAGACAAAGAGACGATTAACCTAATTGCTTCCTTTACTGCTAAATTTTTACTGTTGGTTGCTATTTCCGCTGCATTGCTAAGTGCGACATACAGCATACAAATAATGGATGTGATGTATCACGAAAAGGCTACGGCTCAGAGCGCTAGTGCATTCTCGTTTTTGATGCTTGGATTTATTGGATCCGTCTTGATTTTAGTTTATGGGACACTTTTAACCGCAGCCTTAGAGCTGAAATATCTTAATACGGCAGCGTTCTTAACGTTATGTATAAATCTACTGCTAAATATATTGTTTATACCGAATTATGGTCCGACAGGAGCGGCTATTGCTACTGCTATAAGCCAAGTATTATTTGGGACCATATGCTATTTGATTAGTTTTAGAAAGTTTAACTTTAGACCTAAAATCATCGATATTCTTATGCAGGTTTTTGGAATCGGTATTTTGATGGTGGTTATCATGGTCGGTAAACAATATTGCTCAAGTATAGCCGTTCACCTAACAGTGATTTTTATTAGCATCCTTATAGTGGCTTTTATGTTTAAGTTATTTCAAGTTAAAGACCTAAAGTCATTAACTCGACATTGAGATTATATTAGCTATTCAATTAACTTTGCGAATCTATTTTTTAAATATACCGAATGAACCAAAACAAAGATTTTGATTTGAACTTTGTGGATATTGTAAAGCTAGTATGGGAATACAGAAAGCAATTGGCTAGTATAGCAATTGCAAGTATTTTACTAACGGGCTTATTCACCGCACCCTTTATCATAGCACCAAAATACGAATCTGAAGTCGTTTTTTATCCTACTACTAATAATTCTATAGGTAACGCACTTTTTACAGATCTTAACATGAGACAAAGTGATCCTCTAGCTTTTGGTGAAGAAGAGGAAGCAGAAAATGCCCTTCAGCTGCTCAATTCTTCTGCATTGCAAGGTCGTATTGTTAAAAACTTTGATTTAATGAATCATTACGGCATAGATCAAAAGGGTAGTCCTCAAACTGACTTAGGGCTAAAGATGAAAAAGAATATACAGTTCTCTCGTACACGTCACTTGGCTGTTCAGATAACAGTTTTAGACGAAGACCCCGTTAAAGCGGCAGAAATAGCCAATGGCATAAGTGCTATTTATGATTCGGTTAAAACTGAAATTCAAAAACAGGTTTCACTAGAGGCTCTTGAAATTGTAAAAAGTGAGTTTGAAAGTAAAGAAAAACAAGTTTGGGATTTACGCGTAGCTCTTCAGAAACTAGGGGAGAAAGGGATTACCAATTACGAAGAACAGTCGCGAGCGTTGTCGGAAGAATTGTACAAAACCGCAGCCGATGGAGTTAAGAGAAGAGAACTGCAATTGCAACAAAAAGAGTTAGCTAAGTATGCAGGAGAATTTACATACCTCAATGAGACTTTAATCCTAGAGCTTGAAAGCCTAAGTGAGCATAGAAAACGTTATGAAAAAGCTAAAGTGGATGTAGATAAAACCCTTCCGCAAAAGTTTATTTTAACCAGTGCTTCTCCAGCAGAAAAGAAATCGTACCCACTTCGCACATTGCTTACGCTTATAGTAACGGGAGCTGTATTGCTTTTTAGTGTATTGGCGTTAATTATTCTAAATCAACTGAATCTACTTAAGAAGTAGTGGAGCTATCGCTTGACATAAAGCGCTTGTATACCCTCGTGGGGTTGTTTTTTGTTTACTGTTTAGCCGCAGTGTACTTTGATTTATTGGTTCTACTAGCAGCACCTGCTGTGCTCACATTGCTGTGGTTAACCATCACTAAGCCTAAGTTAATTCTTTACTTTTTGGCTTTTGCTACTCCACTATCCGTACATCTTATTGATGAACGTGTTAGCACCATAAATATCAGCTTACCCACTGAACCTCTTATTATTCTATTGTTTATTGGTGTGATTTTTAAAGCATTTAGTGCTCAAAAACTTTTGGTGGCAGAAGTAACGACTATTCTATCGCTACTCATCCTCGCAGATTTTTCGTGGCTGGTGGTGACTGCAGTAAATAGCTCTATCCCACTTATCTCTGCAAAGTACGTTCTTATGAAAAGTTGGTATATCGTCGTATTTTACTTTTTACTATCTCGTTATTTTCAAAACCATGATATGATTAAAAAGTACCTATGGTGTTTAATCGTATCTGTAATCATACTTACTCTTTATACGTTGTACAACCATGCTTCGGGTGGTTTTAGTAGGGAATACGCGTACACCGCCATGCGTCCCTTTTTACCTGATCATGGGATGTATGCAGCTTGTATTTCATTTATTGTTCCCATCCTTTTTGTGTTTGCACTGCACGGTAATTCGTTAGGTTACGGCAAAATACTACGGATAGTATGCGCGCTACTTTTTGTATATATGGTAATCGCCGTCGCACTTTCATTTACCCGTGCGTCTTGGCTAAGTTTAGCCACAGCATTGCTTTTTTACTTACTCTTTTTAGGTAATGTAAGATTGAAGCATATCCTTATGATTGGAGCCATTGTGGTCACCGTGATCGTTGTAAATCGAGATTCATTGCTGATAGACTTGTCTCGTAACAAAAAAGAGTCGGACGATAATATAGAAAATCACCTTCAATCGGTATCTAATGTTACTTCAGATCCAAGTAATCTAGAACGATTAAATCGATGGAGCAGCGCTATACGTTTGTGGGAGGAAAAACCATTAATGGGATGGGGACCAGGTACTTATACCTCTCAATACGGTCAGTTTCAATTACCCAATGAGATGACTATTATCAGTACCAATGCAGGAACTTTAGGAGGTGTTCATTCTGAGTATTTACGGCCGTTAGCCGAAAGTGGAATAGTTGGGTTGTTCCTTTATCTAGCCTTTGTTTTGTATACCTTTATTCTCGGCTTTAAGCATCAACGCGTACTTGAAGGTTCTAGTAAGTATTTAAGCCTGGCAGCATTTTTAGGTCTGATAACGTATTTTACGCATGGCGTGCTTAATAACTATACAGAGTTTGATAAAATTGCAGTACCCTTGTATAGCTTCTTGGCCATACTTACTGCTATAGAAGTTGCATACCAACATGATCAAAAAGATAGCAAAGAATAGAATAGGATTAGCCGGTTTTATTTTTATAACGCTACTCATGGTGGTTTCGTTATTGGGCTATCTTATCACACCCGACAGTACACCACAAGCCAACGATATTCATCTTGAAATAGCGTTGCAGCCTCCTGGATTCGAGGTCCAAATGATTCAACAACCCTTGGATGAAGACGTAGCGTCTGTAGGAATTTTCGATTGGATTTTAAATGGTAAACCATTGGAGTATAACTATATCCCAATCTCAGCAGCAGCGTTGCCAGATAGTTTTGCCGTATTTACTAAAAATGGTTTAATACAATGGCAAAATATAGAGAGCAAGCAAGATGCGACACTCATAACGAAGCATTATTATCTTGGAACGGACCGCTATGGAAGGGATGTCCTTAGTAGAGTAATCATCGGTGCAAGAATATCCTTGTTAGTTGGGTTTATGTCCGTTTTAATTACCTTATTCATTGGCACTACACTTGGTTTATTAGCAGGCTTTTATGGAGGTTGGGTAGATTCGGTTATCTTATGGCTTATCAATGTAGTATGGAGTTTACCCAGTTTGCTTATTGCTATAGCAATAAGTTTTGCGTTTCAAGAAAAAGGGATTTATCAAGTGTTTCTGGCAATAGGCTTAAGTATGTGGGTGGAATTGGCGCGTATCGTGCGCGGACAAGTGCTTCAAATTAAAGAAATGGAGTATGTTCAAGCCGCAAAAGTGTTAGGGTTTGGTAATTTGCAAATTCTGTTCAGACATATTTTACCCAATATCATGGCGCCTATTATTGTAGTGTGTGCAGCCAATTTTGCCAGTGCAATATTGTTGGAAGCAGGCTTAAGTTTCTTAGGACTTGGAGTGCAACCTCCTATGCCCAGTTGGGGAAGTATGATCAAAGAACATTATAATTATATTGTTTTTGATGCAGCCTACCTGGCCATCATACCCGGTGTGTGTATCATGTTGTTGGTTATGAGCTTTAATTTCTTAGGCAATGCCTTGAGAGACGCTTTGGATGTGAATATGAAGTAAGAGTATTGTACTCTTGACTTATGGTTTCTTATTGCTTAACTATCCTTGAGTAATATTTATTAAGTCCATTACTCAAAGCGACAACGTAAATACCGGGTTTCAAGAAATCCAAAATAATCTGATTCGAGTCTACAGATTGCAACTCTTGTTCAAATGCTTCTTTACCTAGGTAGTCATAAATAATAATACGGTACGGTTTGTTATTTTGACTATTAATGGTTACTGCGTGTTGCAGGGTAATACTATGTGTAAATGGATTAGGATGAATTTGTAATCTTGATTCAACCATTTGTTTATCGATTTTCAATGTATTTTCAGTTAAAAATGCGTAATCTGGCAACATACACTCGAACCAAAAACCCACCGCGAAACTTGATGTGACTTCCACCTGTAATTTGCCGTTTACCCCAATTACTTTTGCTGAGGTAGATAGTATAACATTACCTGCTAGACAATGCATTGAGCCGTTATCTATAACTAAATCATCCAACTCCAGAATTCCGTATGTAATAAGCTTTGCACTGTTAAGCAATGTTCCTTTTTGGTGACCACAAATGCCGCCATTTTGTGTTATCAAAATGTATGCTCCGGAAGTAAAAATCAAATCTTGAGAGATAACAATAGGATGATTTATGACAAAAGTATCACCGCTCATCGTGTCTGGTACTACACCGTTTAGCCATACGGCGGTGTCTGTCCAATATCCCTTATCTATAGTTTCCCAAGTGGTTGCATATGTGTAGACATTACCTAGCAGGAGAATTAAGCTTAGTTTTATACTGTTTTTAATTATTTTCATAAGTGCGTTAAGATTAAGCGTGTTGTTTTTATTCTATTATTTATTGCTCCGGTTTTTTTAGTTCTTTTTGCAATACTTGACAAAGAATATTCTATTTTTTAGAACTAATTTTCTTTAAGTTTTTTGTTTTTAGAATCTAATAAAATTCAAAAAATCTAGGTAATTATTAAAGCATTTCAAGAACTAACTTATTATAAATCACAGTACTTAGCCTATCGTTATCTCATCTCCCAAAAAGTGAGGTTCTTTACTAAACCATATATCTAGGTGCACTTTCACACGAGCCAAGTATTCTCTAATTCGCGTTTTCCATCCATATTTACCACGCACATCGTTGGCATTATATCCTACCGCAGTCATATTATTTGCTAAAGCCAGATATATGGCTCGTTCGTTATGAAACTGCTGTGATATAATTGTGATATCTGTTTCGTTAAACACTTTTTTGCACCGTATTATGGAAGCCATAGTGCTAAAACCGGCATAATCTAGAAATATTACACTATCGGGCACTCCCTTTGCTACTAAGTCTAGTTTCATACTGGTTGGTTCGTCATAATTTTTGGTGCTATTATCTCCGCTCACTAGCACGTAGCGTATCTTACCTGCATTGTACAATGCCACTGCAGCAGCTATGCGGTGCTTATAAAAGGGGTTTAAATCACCACCCCTACCCGTTCGGGAAGTGCCAAGCACTAGACCTATTTTTTTAGCAGGTATTGTTTCTATATCTTGGTACAAATAAGCCGAGGTTTTGTAGGCGACTCGCCAATCCATCCATGCTATTATAGCAAGTCCAGCAAATCCTACCATGATTATTCTATACATCCATTTAGTGATCATTTGCTTGCAGTTTTTAGGTTATGTATCAAAGAATGTAGTATGCTCAAAATGTGTAAGGTAGGTAGTAACCAAAATATACGTGTGTTAAGTCTGTCTCCTATATTGGCAAAATTAGCTGTCACAAAGGCATTCACTAGTAGTATAGCTAAAACAAATACATAGGCTGATATGAGCTGATTTGGGATTTGTTGTATGGAGTACAGATGAGCTACCCAAACCGTAGAAACTATCAAAAATAGGTAATACCACATATTAAGTCCATCAAATGGTATTTCGAGTATGCTCTGTCGGCTCCAACGGGAGCGATTGTATTCGTGCCCATAATATTTATAGATGGTCTGCTGTATATTGCTTTTTTCGTCGAATCTAATGAGGTCGGTGCCATAATCGCATTGCAGCAGCTCTGCACCTGTTTCTATAACAGATTTATACATTAATAAGAACAGGTGATTGGGTGTAGTAATTATAGATGTTAAGATGTCGTTATATTCTACTTTATTGGCATCCCAACCGCCGGTTTTGGCTACAGGGCTTTTTGGGTCCCACACAAATTGCCATCCGGTTATTGGTAGGCTATCGGCATATTGGCATATTTTCCAATCTTTGCTATCGCACCGCCTATCTAGGTGATGTTTTAACATTCCGTTTTCTACCATTTTGCCCATCAAAAAAACGTGACTTGCTCTGCTGGTGGTAAAATTGCCATTGTCAACATAGTTAGATGTGCACACCGCAGCCCAAGATAGAGGTATGAGTACTAAAATAGGCCAGTGCAATGTTTTAATGCGAATGCCTACTAGTTTAAAAATAAACCAGAGTAAGAAGGGAGCCAGAGTCAAGATGACCAGATGTGAGTTATGACAAGTAGCACTGTATAGTATAATAAATAGGTAAAGTATTTTACTAAAGGTAGAGGCCGCTTTTTCAAATATATAAAGAAAAAAAGCAAGCGTGAGATAGGCAGTAAAAATATCTGCCATAAGCTTGGCTACCTCAAACCATACGCCTGTGCCTAAGCAAAGTACCAATGTAACAAGCAAGCTTTGCTTCTTTGTGATGTTGGGCAGCAGCACTTTAAACATATGCGATAGCAGCATAAATAAAATGCCACATTGAGCAAGAGCCGGCAGCCAAAGCGACATTTTGAAGGAGGTGAGTCTCAAGAAATAACCATAAAATATAGGTCGCTCGTAAGGTACAGTATTTTCTATTCCAGAGGAAATATATACACTAGAGTCGCCATTGATAAACGGGAAGGTGTTGTATAACGCTCCCATAAATAGGATTGTACTTCCAATAGCGTAATAGAGTGTATTTTTTTTGGTCAATGTAACGAAATTAATCAAAAATAATTACAAGATTGACTGATTATGTGAAGATTATAATTCGATTTCTCCTTCAAAAACTTTTACTGCAGGACCCGATAAAAATATATTTTCAAAAGACTTTGGTTTTTTATCAAACGAAACCATGAGTGGTCCTCCCTTAGTCTGGATTTTTTGTGAGAAGTGCTTAATGCTACTCTCTTGCTCAAGGTAATGGGCAATGGCCGCGGCAGTTACCCCCGTTCCACAGCTCAAAGTTTCATCTTCTACTCCGCGTTCGTACGTACGAATATACAAGACCCCATTTCGCGCTTCCAGATAGTTGACATTAATCCCTGTTTCTTCGAAGCGTTCGCTATAACGAATAGCATGTGCAGCTTCTATTAAGTCTAAAGCATCCAACTCCTCGGTGTAGGCTATATAATGTGGCGATCCGGTGTTTAACATATAGCCTTCATCTTCTACCAGTACCATATCTACATTGTGCATTTTCAAGAATACAGTTGCATCTTCTATTCTTGCTTCATGTGGACCGTCATTAGATCCGAATGTGCATTCATTGGTTATCCATCCAATACTTTTTGCATGCATAACTGCACATCTGCTTCCGTTACCACAAAAACTTTCACTGCCATCTGCGTTATAGTACATCATTTCGAAGTCGTACTTGCTTTCTTTTTTCATTACGATTAAGCCATCTGATCCTATCCCGTATTTCCGATGGCACAATGCTTGAATTTGCTCCGTGGACAGGTCAAAAATATCTGTAGTGATTACAAAATCGTTTCCAGTACCTTGGTATTTATAAAAGTGTATTTGTTTAGTCATTGAGTATATTTAAAAGCGTAGGGTTTGTTACCTCGCTAAATCTTTTATAGGTTTGATTTTTTTCGATAAAATAATGTTTACCGTCTATTTTTACATAGATTCTATTGTCCAACTCTTTAAAAATAAGAGCTTTGTTTTGAGAAATGCCATATAATTGTACTGTATTCCCGTCAAATATATATCCTTTAAAATTTACTACACTCTTCCAATATTCTACACTTATTTTAGTGGCTGGCGGAACGTCTAAGTCGACTTGAGCGGCAGTTTGTTTTTCCTTTTTAAAAACAGTCGCATCTTCCAGTTTATTTTCCAATTTAGTGGCGGCTTTGCTGCTGGTTACATTTGAGGGACGATCTTGTGCTTCGATGTCTTTATAGGCGCTATTAGTGGTATAGTCGACAGTCTGCAACAAGAAAAATCTAGAACCGATTAATTCATCTCGTTCAATAATAAACTCTTCAGATTCATAATCTTTTTCTAAAGTATTGTCTCTAGTTGTTCTGGCTTCCATAGATGACAATTCCGTATCTTCAGATAGCTCAAAGTCAGAATCATCCTCAAAAGAAAGTTCCGTATCTATATCGGGAAGTTCATATTCGGCAATTAAGGGTTGTTCTAGAGGAGTATCTTTTTGCCTTTTGTTTTTAGATTTGAATGGTTTGTTAACTTCTTTGGGAGTTTTTTTAGATACTAACGTGGAACTAATTGAAGCGTTTTTTGGTGAAAGGTAGAAATACGTCACTACTAAGAATGCAACAGATGCAGCAATACTCATGGCAATTTTACTGTTGGAACGAATACTTACCGTCTTAAAAGTAGAATGTTTTTCTTTTGTTAAAATTGCTTTGATCTCAGCTTCGCGCTGCGCGTTTATTTCTTTAATAATGGCACTTTGTAGATACACCTGTTGTTGTAACTCAACGGACTGATTAAGTTGGATTTTGAATTCATCTAAGGCGATACCTTGTAATTCTCCATTTAGGTAGTCGTCAATCAAATGATATTGTTTTTCTTCTTCCATTAGATCAAGTCCACTTTATTATATCTAGCTAAAACAGATGCTTGTAGTTTTTTGAAACATTGATACTTTTTACTTTTTACGGTATCTGCATTGGCATAATTCAGCTTATCAGCTATCAATCTAGTACTGTAACCATCAAAGTAAAAGTAGGAGAGAAGCTTTTTGCACGTTTCGTCCATCTCGTTTACCATTTCGGCTATTATATCGCTGTCTAAATTCTCCTTTTGGGTATCTATAAGGGTGTTTTTAGGACTATTTTCGTCAACGGATTTGAACTTACTCCGTTTTTTGAGTTCTTTTAACCATAGGTTTTTTGCAATAGCAAGAATGTATGTGCTCAGTTTAGATTGCAGTAGAAATGTTGGTTTATTTGCATTTTTCCAAACAGCGATTATCGTATCTTGCATTATATCGTCTACCACGGTAATGTCACCGCTGTTTTTTAAAATTAATTTTTTTACCATACCATAATGTTTCTTGTATACTAAAACGAGAACGGATTCGTCTCCGTCTTTTATACGCTCAAGAATGGCTTGATCATTTAAACTACCTAAACCAAACATTTTGTAGATAGTTAATACGAATTAATCGAGAAAGGTAAATCAGCAGCATCAAAATTGATACTCCACACGTTGGAAACATTGAGTGCTGTTGATACATTTGCTTCGCAAAATTAATTATTTTTATGGGAGCTGTTAAAAACTTAATGAACCACCCTTTTTGGAACAGCATTTGGATAAAATCGTAAAAGAGTAAAAAGATGATAAAAAATATGAATTTTAAGAAAGTATTAAGTATTTTAGCTATAGCTTTTGTTGGGGGATTGGTAGCTCTAGGAGTTAATCACCTTATGATGAATGACAGTAACTCGGATCAATTTACGCAACATCAGAATGCCAAATTTACATTGGCTGAAAAATTGGCAGCAGCTCCGGAAGTTGATTTTGTTTCAGTTGCAGAAATTTCCACACCAGCGGTAGTTCATATTATTAGTACATTAAAAAGTAGCCCGCGCAGTCAAATGACGAATCCATTCGAAGAGTTTTTTGGAGGGCCTGGATTTCCGCAACAGCAAGGACCACAGCAAGCAACAGGTTCTGGAGTTATTATTAGGCAAAATGGATATATTGTTACGAATAATCACGTAGTAGATAATGCTTCCAAAGTGGAAGTAGTATTGGATGACAAACGCAGTTATGTAGCAGAGGTTGTGGGTACAGACCCAGAAACAGATTTAGCCTTACTCAAGATCCAAGAAGATAATTTACCGTTTCTTAATCTAGGAAATAGTGATGAACTAAAAGTGGGAGAATGGGTGGTTGCAGTAGGAAATCCTTTTAACCTTACAAGCACTGTAACCGCAGGTATAGTTAGTGCAAAAGGACGAAGTATCAATCTACTGAGAGAACGGGGTGGAGACTATACTATCGAAAATTTTATACAGACAGATGCTGCGGTAAATCCAGGAAATAGTGGAGGAGCATTAGTAAATACGAGGGGCGAGCTAATAGGTATAAATACAGCGATAGCATCTCAAACGGGATCTTATTCTGGTTATAGTTTTGCAATTCCTATCAACTTAGCAAAAAAAATAGTAGGAGATTTAAAGGATTTTGGTGAGGTTAAAAGAGCCATACTTGGTGTTCGAATTCAGGATGTAACACAAGAATTAGCGGATGATAAAGGTCTTAAGAATTTGAATGGTGTTTTTGTTCCTTCTGTGGCCGATGGAGGAAGTGCCGATAAAGCCGGAATTAAAGAAGGTGACGTTATTGTAAAAGTGGGTGATGTTATCGTAAATAAAGGCTCAGACTTACAGGAACAAATCAGTAAATATCATCCTGGTGACAAAGTTAATGTTACCGTGATTAGAAATAAATCAGAAAAGGTCTTTACCGTGGTTCTTCTTTCAAAGGATGGTTCTAATGAAATAAGTTCTGAAATTAAGCGCGATGAGAAAAAAGTGCTTGGTGCTGAAATCGAAAATACATCACGTGAAGAGCGGTTAGCATTAAAAATTAAAAATGGTGTTAAAATTACAAGATTGGGAAACGGAGTTATGAAGCAAAAAGGGATTCCTGCCGGTTTTGTAATAACTCAAATAGATAAGACACCCGTATATACCACCAAAGATGTAGAGAATGCGCTGAAGGATAAATCAGGTGCAGTTCTTATAGAAGGTGTAACTTCAAATGGAGATAAAGAAGCTTTTGCAATTCGATTAGACTAGTCATTTTATGTCATAAAAGGCCTCGAATTTCGTACACCAATTGTATGAAATTCGAGGCCTTTTTTAATTGAGTTGACTTACCCAAAAGTTTTTTTTAATAAACTAATATTTCATTTAGAATTCAAATCCGTTCCAGGTTTCAAATTTCCAAATTTCAACTACTTGATCAATGTGTAATGTATAGGGAGCATAAGCACTATTTGTACTTACTAGCGTGATACTTTGCTCACTTTTAATTTTATTATACAAACGTTTAAAAACAATTCCCTCGTCTTTGGTGACTACAATATAGTTTTCGCCGTCTTTGACATCATTCCAGTCTTGTATATAACTGGCAGTAACCCAAGAGCCTTCACTTACCGGAGGCATGCTATCTCCCTTGATTTGAAAACTTCTATATGTTCTGTTTTTGGGCAA
>CAMDCQ010000046.1 GCA_945890595.1 Chitinophaga pinensis | reverse complement strand
ATGATAATCGCTAAACTATCATCCTTCTTAGAATTATTTTTTGTTACTTAAGCAGCTGATTCATCTGCTCTACTCAATGCATAAATCACTAAACCGAAACCGATTTTGTTGATAGCATCTGCAACGTTGTAAACGATATCCATTGCATTAAGAGCTGCAGCAGTATCTTGAACTAATTGTATACCAAATAATCCACCTGGAGTACCAAGTATATAACCTAATGGATAGATAGCCCATCCTACTAGAACAAACCAACCAAGTACTTTTGTAGCTTTAGCCACTTGTGCACCTGCAGTTTGAGCAAGTTTAGAAACTTCTCCAAACCAAACTAGGTAAACGATGTAGAAGTAAGCAATACCAGAGATAACACCCCAAAGTACACTACCGTCTCTGTCTAATACTTCACCTACGTAACCTGTTACTAGCATCACTAGTGAAGCAAAGATTAATTTCCAAAGCAAAGCAATTTTAGCACCTGCCTTTTTAGTGATTAAATAAAACTCTACACACATCAATGGAACAGTTAAGATCCAATCAACGTAGCGGAAGAAAGTTGGAGATTCTCCAGTCTCAAGGTTGTAGCTTCTCATGTAGTAGTAATGTACTGCTGCAATAAAAGTAATTAAACCAGATACTAGCACTGATGTTCTCCATTGTTTAGAAGTGTTGTTTAACTCTAAAAAGAAAAATACTGATGCGGCCATCATAGCCATAGTTCCGATGAAGAACGTAAACGCGACATAATTGTCGCTAGCAATTTTTAAATGTTCCATTGTTTGATAATTTAGTTGTTTAATTTTTTCTAGTTGTTTGTTCAAATTAACAATATATTTTTTGGAATGTTTATCGATTTGTTACAATAATTTAACAAAAAATATTAATTCATTTTATTTTTTTATTGTAAAAATTTAATAATTAGACATTTACAAAAAATTTTGTATAGAAAAAAAAATTAGACAACAAAGACTTTTTTGTGATAATTTATTTTTAAACAGCTTTTTTTTACTGTTTTTGGTTCGACCTTCTGAATAAGGACATCATAATAAACCGTATTATCATCTAATCTCATTTCCTTTTGGCTGAGTTTTACAACAGTGGAAAGAATTTGGTGTAAAGTGCTACTTTTGAGCATCACAATAATGAGCAAATACCAATTAACCACCCTCTAATATACGTGATAAAAAATTGGATCGTATTTCGATATCACTTAACAGTGTTTGATTGTGGTACAATCTTAAAAATGCAAACCTTAACGTATACATCCCACAACTGTAAACAATGATTGACAACTTATTAAGATATTGCTCCGATTTTATTCAATTCACCGAATTAGATAAAGCAGCTATCGCCCTCCATTTTAAGCCAATTAAACTCAACCGAAAGGACTTCTTGCTTAAAGAAGGGGTGGTTTGTGATTTTGTCGCATTTTTAAATTCAGGAGTTATACGGCATTACCATATAAAAGACGGCAATGAAATAACGTGTGATATTACCTTACACAACAATTTTATAACGGACTTTAAAAGTCTTGCACAAAACATTCCTACCCATTATTATTTCCAAATTCTTAAGGACGCCGAACTATTTGTGATTAAAAAAAGTGATCTATTTAGGCTTTATGCCGAAAACAGGAACATAGAATCTTTTGGGCGCATAATGGCTGAGCAGGTGGCACAGCGAACAATAGACATAGCCATGTCCTTATCCTCTGAAAAGCCAGAAGAAAGGGTTGAAAAATTGATTAGACAAAGACCAGATTTATTTCAAGAAGTGCCACAGCGTTATTTGGCAAACCTCTTAGGTATAAGCCCCGAAAGTCTTAGTCGAATTAGAGCAAGACGAAAATCTTAACAATAGTCAACAGAAAGTAGTAACTAATACCAAGATCATTGTGCTAATAATTTTTGAGAAAGCACCATGAAAAAGTCCATTTTGATGTTAGCCGTTGTTCTTGTTACAACAACACTTTTTGCACAAGACAAATCCAATTTCTTTCAAAACCAAATTTTGGGCAAGAGTAAAGACCCAGTTCCCATCCAGCTAAGTGTCGACGCTTATCCATTTTTATTCCTTTCAAGCGGCGGCGGTGGAAGCCTTGGACTTGAATTTGGCAATTGGCAAGTTGGAGCAATTGGCTTTACCGTAGCTCCGCCAGACTATATTAAAAACACATTCTTTGAAAATGCCAATAATGTTGCAGTACAACGAAATAATGCAGTTGAACTTTTTGC
The DNA here is from genome assembly GCA_945890595.1 of Chitinophaga pinensis. Taxonomy (GTDB): domain Bacteria; phylum Bacteroidota; class Bacteroidia; order NS11-12g; family UBA9320; genus UBA9320. The sequence continues at coordinate 12,333 of CAMDCQ010000046.1, read as the reverse complement.
AAACTACTATTTGCGCAAGGACAGAAAAGGCATTTATGCAGGAGTATTAGGCGGACCAGAGTGGTTTATGATGCAGGATAAAATAAGTGGCGCCAAAGAAACAGTTGTTAAAAACTACGTTGTGTCCAGATTGGGATTAAGGGTTTTCCCGTTCAAAAAGATTTTTTATGCAGACGCCAGTTTTGGTTGGAGCTTTAATTTGAGCGGCACGAATTCAAGGACTTTAGGACAAACCACATACAATGCTTCCGCAGGCGGATTTATCTACTTTCTTCAAGTTGGAGCAAGGTTTAATTTGAAAAAATAGCAACTTATACTAGTAATGTAAGTTGAGACCAATGTTTCCTCTTGGTTATCATTTACGCAAAAGCAAAGACATTATAACCAGCTACCAGATTTGAAAATGACGAATAACGTGAAATTCGTAATTAGGACGGTACAGATTTGCTTTATCACAACCTATACCAAAAACTGACCAACTCAGCTGAATCGTAGTCCTTATAGCTAGTTGCAGTACTTTGTTATGTATTCAAACCCTACTTCTTGTGACTTTTGCCAATACACGCACGCATCGTCTTTATTACCCAGTCTATACTCTGCAATACCCAAGTTAAAATATGCCAGTTTTACATCTGTGTGATTATGAAAAATAGCTTTTTTGAAGTCTAAACGTGCACTTTCATATTCTTCAAGTTGGATATAGAAAAATCCTCGATCGAAGTAGTAAACAGGATTATCATCTTCTATAGCAATTGCTCTGGTGTAATCTCTGGCTGCGAGACTGTACTCACTTTGTTTTGAATAGCATTCTCCTCTGATGGCAAAGGCACTCGCATCATCTGCGACGTTGAGGATATAAATATTAAGGTCTTGAATAGCTTTATTATATCTACCAAATTCATATTGATATTTTCCGCGTAAGTAAAAGGCATCCATCATAGTAGGATTTACGCGTATACATTGGTCCAAGTCTGTAATACATCCCATGGTGTCTTTCATCAAATAGCGCACTCTTGCTCTTTGTATAAACTCATTTGGACTACTGGCCTTTAACGTCACAATCTTTTCCATGTCCATATATGCAGCGGGCTTTTGCTCTAGCTTTACCAATAAATCTAATCTTGAAAAATAGCCATTTATATCACCAGGATTAAGTAAAATATACATATTCAAATCATTGAGGGCTTTTTGCGACTCATCCGTTGCCATATATACAAATGCTCGATTATAAAACGCATCGCTTATTCCCGGATCTAACTTAATACACTGATTCAGATCTTTTAAGGCTTTCTCAAATTGACCTAATTCTGCAAATACACTTCCCCTACCCCAATATGCTTCAGCAAAGTCTGGATTTTTAACCAATGAGGAGTCAAAATCTTTGATAGCTCCTAGCAGATTCCCTTCTTCAAACTTATCAATTCCAGCATTATAATAGGTTACTGCCTCTTGTGCTTTTGAGATAAACGCAATCAATATGAATAATAGACCAAAAACGAACTTCATTTTATTTTCTTGCAATGATATAATTACCTTTCGCAATTATTGCAGCCTAGTTTCCACAGTGCTTATTAAAATTGATACACAAATGAACATATTAGCCAGAAAAGAGATAAAGTTATTCCTGCTATTGGGTGGTTTTTTTATTGCTAATGCTCTAATAGCCGAATTTATTGGAGTTAAAATATTCTCCTTAGAAGCTACATTGGGAATAGCACCTTTGCACTATATGCTGTTTGGTGAACAAATGAGTTTTAATCTTACTGCTGGCGTTATTTTATGGCCTGTAGTTTTTATAATGACGGATATTATAAATGAATACTATGGCAAAAAAGGAGTCCAATTCCTATCCTTTCTTACTGTTGGGTTAATATCGTTTGCATTCTTGATGGTATTTGCTGCGATACATTTGGCGCCTGCTGATTGGTGGATTGATAGTGCCTCACGTCAAGGAGTTCCCAACTTTCAGCTCGCCTTTGCAAAAATATTTGGACAAGGACTATGGATTATTTTGGGTTCACTAGTAGCTTTCCTAATAGGTCAAATGCTCGATGTTGCTGTTTTTCACAAACTTAAAAAAATAACAGGCGAACAAAAAATATGGCTCAGAGCTACCGGTAGCACGCTAGTTAGTCAGTTTATAGACAGTTTTGTAGTTCTTATCATTGCCTTTAAACTAGGTGCTGACTGGAGCTGGGCACTTGTATTGGCCGTTGGTTTCAATAATTACTTTTACAAGTTTTTTGTGGCGGTGGTTCTTACGCCCGTTATATATCTAGCGCACAATCTTATTGACAACTACCTGGGAAAAGAATTGGCTGATCAAATGAAGGAAGAGGCAGGAAAATAAACAGAATATGCTTCACTAGATTTTAAATTATCTTACCAAGCGCAAGGCAGAACGATAATAATAGTTTTGCTTTTTTGTGTCTTGAACCGCAAGAAGAAGATAATAAACACCATCGGGAACTGCTTTGCCTAAATAAGTTCCATCCCAAGAAGAATTGCTCGAATTCCCTTGAAAAATAAGCTGCCCCCATCGATTATATATTTCGAAATTAACTACACTTATTCCAGTTAAATATGGCTTATACACATCATTTAAGCCATCACTATTAGGGCTAAACGAGGTTACCTCTAACCATTTATACGTATCTATAAACTCGATGGACTTTGTAAATGAATCTGAGCACCCATTTGTTTCTACACTTAATCTCACCTTATAAAAACCTAGGGCATTAAAGGTAGTAGTGTATGCTTTGGAGGCGTTTACCAATTCATCATCGAGATACCAACTGTAAAAATCATTATCTGATTGAGCTAAAAAGGTTACTTCTGGCTGCTCAAAACTAGGGTAATCGGGCGACCACGTAAAACGTGCATCAGGTAACGGTTTAACAAGGGTAGAAATGATTTGCGAATCACGACACCCCAAACTATTTTGGCTTGTTACCACCCAGCTGTACTCTCCAGCAGAGTAGCTTGGAGTAGCATCTAAATCAACTAACGCAGAAGTGTTTCGCACTACAACACTGTAATTATAATCGTCTCCATTTTCTGATTTAAACTGCCAACCGGGCAGGTACTTTTCACAAATCTCCTTTTCCACATTTAGAACTGTAAAGCGAGGTGATGAAGAAACAAACACACTATCAAACACGGCAGGCTGAGAGCAATTATCCGAAAAAATCACTTTATAATTTTCGAGTGTGGATGGAATTACAGATAAGGTGTTTAACGTATTACTTAGCAGAATTCCGTCTAAGAACCACTTGAAATTATAGGCACTGGTAATTCCACCACTTCCTGCCGCTTTAAGTGTAACAGGAGCGTCAGTGCAATTGCTAGATACAGAAAGTGCCAAGTTGAGTGGGGGCAAAACCGAAATACGCAGCAAAAATGAATCTGGTAGAACAGTACAACCGTCGGTTAGTGTAACTATAATTTGTTGATCTGCTACCAGGTTAAAAATGCTAAAATTTTCTCCCTCTCCAAGCAATGCGTTGTTAGTTAAAGAAGTCCATTCTACTTTATGATTAGAAACTAAACCACCAGTGCTGATTGCCACTAAATCAATTTTCGACCCGTTACACACTGTTGTGTCCGGAATCCCTTTTAACGTCAACTTATTTCTCAAGGTTACAACATAAGAATTGGTATCCTGAGAAGTAGCACAACTATCTACCAAAACATAATTTATCCGATACTGCGAGACAGTATCGAACTGCATATCTTTAGAAAAAGTAAAATCGGTGGAAGTTTGAGCATAAACTCCATTCACAAACCATTTTATATCGGATACGTTGTTTGAATTGTAAAAAATCTTGGGAGTCAATTGGACATTATTTCCTCTGCAAATAGTCGTGTCGTTGCGTTGATTTCTGGATAATGAATCTCCCGTTAGTGACAAGAGCGGAATCGGTTTAATTTTTATAAGTACTCTGTCTAAAGCTATTGGCAGATTACAATTATCCGCTAATGATAAAGTAACTTGAAATATAGAATCTACTGTTAGTCTATGCTCAACACCCCCGAAAAGAAAGGAATCTGTATCACTAACCTGCTTACCATTAATAGTCCACACATAAGCGTAGTCTTGAGGTATTCCGCCAGAACTACTACTTTTGAACAACTGGCCTTTACCATTGCATATTTCCGCTTCGGCAAACGGAAATACAATTGCCGTATTTAACGAATCTGGAATTCTAAACGTTACGTTCACCGAATCGGGCCTACTACAAACGTCTGAGACGCTGAGCTGTACATTATGTGATTGGCCGGCAGTAAACTCATTCGATTTTACGCTAAATACCGCACTATCTCCACCCACTCGATTTCCTAAATACCGCCATTCGTATACATAATAATCCTGACCTTTCCCACCATAAATACTTGAAACGAGTGACATGCTTCTTCCCAAACATAAAACCGAATCCGGAAGATTGATAGTGTCAATGGATAATTTCGGATATAGATAGAAGTTATAGCTTGCCGTATCATTTGGAGATGTGCAACCATCGCTTGTTACGAGCTTTATATCATAGTTTCGTTGTAAGGGATTCAACGAATAAAGTGAATCAAAATGTAGCAAAATAGAGTCCGAATCAATTATTTCGTTTCCAAAAAGCCATTTACTCCATTTGGGAAAATTAGGGCTTCCTCCTGAAGGAGTAGCATAAAGAATTTGATTCGTTCCCACACAAAAAGAATCTGATGCCGCCGTAGTTACAATGGCGGCAGAGAGTGGTGAAAAAACAGAAACATTAAAACTGTGGGTTATTTCTTCCTGCGTGCATGCATTTTTTGCAATTACGCGATATCCTACATTATTAGAAAACGATTTTTTCAGAAAAGAATCCGTTCCCACAATTGCATTAGACCCAACTTGATACCAAGCCCATGTTATGGAATCTACTTTGGGATGCTGCAGATAATTGGAAAGAATAATTTCTTGACCGTAACAAACCTGTGTGTCTAGGGGTTGATTGATAATTTGAGTAGCCGAATAGGTATTAATAAGAAAAGTAGCAGTATCTATTCGAGTAGAACAACTGTCTGTTACTAGAGCATAAACAGTTGTATTGCTGTCAATTTTTAAGCGAAAAGTATCTTTTGAAATCGTATTTGTTGTTTTGAGCAACGCACCCTGAGGACTCATCCAGTTTATGTAATATTGGCCAATACCTGCAAGTGCCTCTATAGATAAGTCAACAGAATCTCCTATACAAACCACAGTATCTGATTGAGTTAATGTTGCGAAGTAGGGTGGTTGAATAATACTGATTTTTATATCTGCGGTATCTGGTGCGCCGCAGCCACTGCTATCCGAAATAATAAGAGTATAGGTAGTATCTTGAAGTGGAAACACAAAGGGATTACGGACAGTACTGTCACTAATCGCATAATTAGGTGTCCATTGCCAACGTGTTCCACCAAAATTATTGAGTTTTAGGGTGTCACCGTAGCAAAGACTCGTGTCCTTTCCAGGATCTGCTTTATCACGGCTATAAATCAACAGATTTAACGTATCTAGCTGATAATAACTTTGCACAACCGGCGATGTAGATCGAATACGAATTCTATAGGTATTAGAAGATACCACATTAAACAAGGGTAAAACGCCAATTACAGTTGAAGCTACGTTGGTTTTTAGTTGACCTAGTTTAAACTGATTTCCAAAAAATTCTCCGTTTTCGTCACTTAATTCAGCAATAAAGAGATTAGATGTGTCAAAATCTCCAGAGATTTGATAAGGCACTAAGAGAGTATCACCTGCACAATAAGGCCCATTTGTTACTTTTCCTCGCGTTATACTGTAATCCGCGGTGCGAGCAATAAAGGGTTTTAGATAAGAGCTAGAGTTTGATAGTGAAAAAGGACTTAGCGTAATAGAACCCGAAAAACCTCCTGAATAAAATAAGTCTTGCTCTCCAATAGCAGACAGAATTGGCGAAGTAGAGGCGCCTATAGGCAGATACCAAAGTACATTTCCAAGTCTATCAATCTTACTTACGACAGCAGGTATTGCCGCACTCGTAGAAAAACCTCCAAATGAAAAACCACTTGAATTTTGTATGAAAGACAAAAACAGAAAATCGCCACTAATTTTTAACCTAAAATCAAAAGAACCATAATTATGAGATGTGCTCCTAGACCAAGAAATAGAATCGAAATCAACTAACTCGGCTACAAAATAGAAACTTTTGTTAGGATCGGCAGTTAGACTATAGATCTTATTTGAACCAATTCCCAGAGAATCATTAAAAGAATATCCCGCAAGATAGATTAGTGTACTATCAATTACCTCTATCTGTGACAGATTACTGAATTTGGCATTAATTGAAGAGATGATTAGCTTATTTTTATAACTTCCATTGGAGTCTAGCCACACCAGGTAGCAGGTCCTGCTCGTAGCGGAAGTTGTTGTGCCCAACACGGTTTTGTTCGGTTCAACGTTTGCGCAGTAATAAACTTGATTGTCTTTATCCACAGCCAGGTCATATATAGTACCTATATCCGCGTACTCTGTACTCCAAGAAAGACTCGTAGCCGTCGCATTAAACTTGGTAATGGTATTCACATACCCCGAACCATTTTTCGTACCTGACCCATTCACTATGCGCCATCCTGCGCCGAATCCATTGAGATACATGGAAACGTAAATTTCATCATTTTTCCCTAAAGCGATATGCCTTGCATTCGTAAAAAAACCATATCCCAGCTCCTTTGCGCTTGTAAAAGAGCCAGCTGGCGTCATAAATGCTGCAAAAACATAACTACTTCGGGTAAGAGTGGTACTACCAAAACTTAGGGTTCCTGCGCCATGACCAAACAGAATAATTTGATTTTGAGAATTAATTACCATGTCAACAAGGTTGGCACTGTTAGCTGAACTGAAAGACTTCCCCCACTTATAGTTTCCGTCTTTATCATACTTCGCTAAAAATATAGTTTGATTGGATGTACTTGGAAAAGTAAATGTATCCGTTCCTAAATTAAGCACACCGTAGAATCTTCCTGCTATGTAAACATTCGAGCTATCATCAACCACTTGAGTATTTATTTGAGCTCTTCCGCTTACTACGTTTAAATCAAATGCCCAATCGTGTGTCTGTGCAAAACCATATAATGGAATTGCGACCAGTAGAAATAAAAAGTGAATTGTGCGATTCAACGAAACAAATTTAAAGATTAAAACAAGAAATCCTGTCTTTCTGTTTCAGCGTAGGATGGATTTGATTATTGAACCATCACAATAAAAAATCACTAATTACTAAAACAATACTGAAGTATATTAGCTCCCATTTGCAGCGCTTTAAGTCGCTTTTCTTCGCTATCGTTATAAATTCCGGGATCTTCCCAGCCATTACCTAAATCACATTCGTAATCATAATAACAAACCAAGCGGCCTTTGTAAATGAGTCCAAAACCTTGTGCTGGTTTGCCATCGTGTTCGTGTATTTTGGGCAATCCATTGGGAAATTTATACCTCTGGTTGTAAATGAGATGATTAAAGGGCAACTCCACAAAATCAAGTTCGGGAAAAACCTTTTTCATTTCGGGTCGCACGTATTTATCTAAGCCATAGTTATCGTCTATATGCAAAAAACCACCCGCCATCAGGTATTTGCGAAGGTTACTCGCATCTTTAGGACTAAACAAGACATTACCATGCCCGGTCATATAAATATAGGGATAGTTAAAAATTTCACTACTCCCTGCTTCCACTATTTCATCTTGCGGATTGATACTTGTTTTTAAATTTTGATTGCAAAAATTAGCAAGGTTAGGTAAGGCTGTTCTGTTAACGTACCAGTCGCCACCGCCATCATATTTTAACTTGGCTATTTTAATAGAATAGTCCGTTTGAAAACTAGACGATAAAATAATAAATGCGAGGAGAACGCTGTACTTCATATTCGGCTCACGAAAATAAGAAATTCCATCTTACTGAAACCGGGTAACGGCCACAATAGCCGCAGTTTCTGTGCGCAACCTAAACTCACCCAAATCTAAGCCTTGAAAACCTACTTTGAACGCTTGTTCCACTTCTTGTGTTGTAAAGTCACCTTCGGGTCCTATCAAGATTAGTTTATTACTTAATTTGTTCTCTGATACTAGGGTTGCACTCTTTGGCTGTTCAGGGTAACAATGCGCGATGTACCTTGCTGTAGACTCTATTTTTAGAACATCTGCATATTCCATTTCTATCACGGCTGGAATGTAAAATCGTAGACTTTGTTTCACTGCCGAAACCGCTTTTTTCTCCAATCGTTCTAAATTGGTGCGCGTACGCTCAGTATTTTTGGTATGCATAAGCACGATACGCTCCACTCCTATTTCTACCAGCTTTTCCACCATCCACTCCAGTCGGTCTCTATTTTTGGTAGGAGCTATGGCGATGGTTATATTCTCAGACTTTTCTTTGGTTTCGGTGCTCAGTATCGCACACTCCACGTCTCGCTTGCTTTGCCTGTCTATACAGCACTTGTATCTATTTCCCTTTCCATCTATCACGTAGATAATTTCACCTACTTTTTTGCGAAGCACAAGTGCGCAGTGCGCTGCTTCTTGGTCTTCGAGGGTTAGTGATGCTCCAGCGATGGATTGGGTATAAAATAGATTATTCAAGTCTATCTATTAATCCAACGCTTTTAACTCTGTTACCAGTTCGGTCAAGACTTTTTTTGCATCACCAAAAAGCATTTGGGTTTTATCTCTGAAAAACAGTTCATTTTCTATACCAGCATACCCAGCATTCATACTTCGCTTATTAACTATACACGCTTTGGCATTTTCTACATCCAGTATTGGCATTCCGTATATCGGACTACTCGGATCATTTTTAGCTGCGGGATTTACCACGTCATTAGCTCCTACTACCAGGACCACATCGGTCTGAGCAAACTCAGGATTAATGTCTTCCATCTCCTTTAGCTTGTCATACTCTACATTACTTTCTGCCAACAATACATTCATATGACCTGGCATACGCCCCGCAACAGGATGTATAGCATAAGTAACCTCTACTCCTCTTGATTCTAGAATAGTTTCTAATTCTTTAATCACGTGCTGTGCTTGTGCCACTGCAAGACCATATCCCGGAACAATAATTACTTTCTTACTGTAATTTAATTGCACGGCAAGATCACTAGGACCCACTTCTTTTACATTGCCCTGAGGTCCTGCAACACCTGCTGATTCAGTCCCTGCACCGAATGCTCCAAATATCACATTAAACAGAGGTCGGTTCATCGCTTTACACATTACCAAGGTAAGCAAGGTTCCTGCACTACCTACCAGTATTCCACCTGTAAGCATTACTTGATTTCCATATAAGAAACCACCAAAAGCTGCTGCTAGTCCGGTAAATGAATTTAACAATGAAATAACTACCGGCATATCTGCACCACCGATGGGTAACACAAACAAAATACCGTAGGCAATGGACGCAAAAAACAAAATGTACAAGTGCATTTCGTCAGCAGTTCCTGCCCAAATCATCCATGCTGAATAAGCAAATAAGCCAAACATAATCGCGGTATTGATTAGGTTGTATTGCGGTAATCGAATAGCATTTTTTAGGGTGCCATTTAACTTTGCCCATGCGATCATACTGCCACTAAAAGATACTGACCCTATAACCATTCCTGCCAGTATGACTGCCATATTGGTAGGATTACTTGTATTGTGATGAAACTCTACCAAACCGATAAGAGCAGCACATGCACCACCCATACCGTTGAAAAGCGAGACTAATTCTGGCATTTTAGTCATTTGTACACGCTTGGCAGTAAGCCAACCAACGACAGTACCAATCGCTATAGCTCCAAAAATAAGCCCGTATACCAAAGGACTTACCGCTCCGTCATGAAACACTATTGCCGTAAGAATAGCTGCTATCATTCCAACCGCTGCTAAGGAATTTCCTTTCTTTGCGGTTTTGGCATTACTTAGCATTTTCAGTCCTAAAATGAAGGTAACTGAAGACAATAAATATATAATGTGTTGTATCTCTAAATTCATTATTTTTTCTTAAACATTTCTAACATTCTATCTGTCACTACAAAACCGCCTACCACATTTAGCGTCCCTAAAAATACAGCTATGGTGCCAAGGGCCAGGGCTAGGTAATTGTCTGTTTCTGTGTTTAGCATGAGTAAAATGGCTCCGACCACTACCACACCGTGTATAGCATTAGCGCCAGACATCAGTGGTGTGTGGAGTACTGCAGGCACTTTTCCTATCACCTCTACTCCTACGAATATCATCAAGATGACGATAAAAATCATGTCCTTATTTTCTGTGAAAAATTCTATCATTTCAATTTTATTTAAACGTTAAATTTTTTGGGCTTAGTTACTTAGTAACCAGAGTTCCGATAGTTATCTCATCCTCCATATCCCATTTAAAGTTGCCTTCACTTACCATATGCGATAAAAATGTATCGATGTTTCGGCTTAGTAATTCACTGGCATTGGTTGGTATTTGAGCGGGAAAGTTGCTTATCCCCACTATCTTTACTCCGTTGTGTATCACTGTTTCGTCTGCTTTGCTCAGTGCAGTATTACCGCCTTTGGCAACGGCCATATCCACTATTACAGACCCATTTTTCATCATTTCGATTTGCTCTTGACTAATCAGAATGGGTGATTTTGCTCCTTGCACTAACGCAGTGGTAATTACTAAGTCGGCTTGCGCCAATGATTTATTAACCGCGGCTTTTTGCTTGGCTAAATATTCTTCAGATACTTCTTTGGCATAACCGCCTTCTACCTTCACCCCTGCACCGTCATCTTCTACACTAATAAATTTAGCGCCTAATGATTCTGTTTGCTCTTTGCACTCCATGCGCACATCTGTAGCCTCCACAATAGCGCCAAGTCTTTTAGCCGTAGCAATGGCTTGTAATCCTGCCACGCCTACGCCAAAGATCAAGACTCTAGCCGGCGTAATAGTACCCGCTGCGGTAGTTAGCATCGGAAATATTTTACCTAAATTGTCAGCACCGCATATCACAGACTTATAGCCCGAAAGATTGGATTGAGAGCTAAGTATATCCATACTTTGGGCTCTACTTATTCTTGGCATAGCATCCAAACTTAACCCTTTCACTCCTTTACTTTCAAGGTTAAGGATAAGATCTTCGTTTAACCTATGAAACAACTGAGACACCCATATTTGACCACTTTTAAGATTCGCTAAATCCTCCGAAGAAGGTGGGTTTATTTTAACAATAACATCACTTAGTTCAATCGCTTCTTTTGCACCGGCAACTACACTTGCTCCTGCATTGATGTAATCGGCATCGGTAAACGCGGCGCTAACTCCTGCATTTGTCTCTACCATCACTTCAAACCCTAAGGACATTAACTTACTAATGGATTTAGGAACTATGGCTACGCGAGTTTCGCCTGCATCGGTTTCTTTGAGTACTGAAAGTTTCAATTTTTCTTCTACTTTTAAGTTGGCGGTAAAGTTAGAAGATTTTTGATATTGAATATAAAAAGTCCAGAAATTGTGCACATAAATGAAACTCCTGAGGACTCACTCAAAATGTCCACAGCAATATTTTGCGCATAGAATAAAAAAGAGCCACTCTGTGAGCGGCTCTTTCAATTCTATTTGAATCAGTCTTGAGAAATCCTGTTAACGGATAACCCTAACTAATAATCGAAGCTTACTTTACTTCTTCAAAGTCTACGTCTTCTGCTTCTGTAGCATTATCTGTAGGCTCGCCACCTGCATTGGCTTCTGCTCCAGGAGCGCCACCTTCTTGCTGTGCTGCATAGATATCTTGGCTAGCTGCTTCCCACGCTTTGTTAAGCGTTTCCATGTGCACTTCAATACCTGCTATGTCGCCTGCAGCATGTGCAGTTTTAAGATCCTCTTTAGCAGATTCGATAGCTGCTTTTTTCTCTGCAGGTATTTTATCTCCGTATTCGGATATTTGTTTTTCAGTGGTAAAGATTAACTGATCTGCTTGGTTTAGCTTATCTATTTTTTCTCTCTCTGCTTTGTCTGCATCTGCATTAGCTTCAGCTTCCTTACGCATTCTATCTATCTCAGCATCGCTAAGACCAGAACTTGCTTCTATTCTGATATTCTGCTCTTTACCTGTATCTTTATCTTTTGCACTTACGTTTAGTATACCGTTTGCGTCAATATCAAAAGTTACTTCAATTTGTGGTCTTCCTCTAGGTGCTGGAGGAATTCCGTCTAAATGGAATTTACCAATAGTTCTGTTATCCCTTGCCATAGCGCGCTCACCTTGCAATACGTGTATTTCTACACTTGGTTGACTGTCTGATGCCGTTGAGAATACTTGTGATT
>CAMDCQ010000045.1 GCA_945890595.1 Chitinophaga pinensis | reverse complement strand
GTGCCTCCCTGATTTTGCAAGGCGAGTTGCATAAGGCGACCAGAGATACCACCTCCTACGATAATAAAGTCGATAGTTTCTGACATTTTGGGCAAAGATAGTCTGCCATTTATTTATGTTATTTGCACTATGCAAAAAATAACAGGAATTGTAGTATTTTTAGCTTTGATAGCTATTGCCTCTATGGTGAGCTGCAAAGACATAATTAATATACCAGAGACAGCGTATGTTGACAGTCTGGCTCCTGTTGTGAAATTAATCTCACCCATAGCAGATGACGTTTTTATAGGGCAGACCTCTATTCCTATAAACATCGAGTTAAGCGATGATTATGAACTAGCGTCTGTTACGGTAAGAATAGACCCTACTGATATAACCCTTGCACCGTTTACCTTGAAACGCGACCTTACCGGCCTAACAACATACAACTTGGAATCTACATACACTTTACCTACGACAAAAAGTATGGTATACGAAGTCAATATAACTGCTTTAGACTTTGTAGGAAACGCTCCACTCCCGATTCAATATACTTTTACGGCTAACTAATCATTCATGAGAATAAGAGCTCTCTTATACTTCCTTGTTTTGGTCTCCGCGCAAATGGCACAGGCACAACTCCTGGATACTTCAGATGTGCATACATTTAAACGTATAGAAGTTTCTACCATTTCCGAAGCTGGTATTCACTTGTTAAATTTAGATTCTACCCACGTCGATACTACGGTAAACCTATTTTACAACTACTACGCGCCATACAAAACAGATTTTCCTTTTTTGGACCTGGGATTAGAAGGCTCCGCACTTTTACCGTTGGCCGCTTCTCATGAACGAGAACTCAATTTTAATACAGGAATGCATACTATGAATACATATTTCTTTGATCATTCCATAAACATATATCAAACCAAACGACCATTTACCAGACTTAACTACTCTCAAGGTGCCAAAGAAATGATTAACATGGAGATAAGCCATGGGCAGCAAATTTCAGAGAGGCTTGCTTTTGGGTTAGATTACAGACGTCTTAAAAATCAAAATTTTTATTACTCCAATTTACCAAGTGCTTCTACGCTTAGGATGAGTAATTTATTCAACTCAAAATTTTACACTAGCTACTATAGCAAAGACAGAAAGTATGAGTTAATCACCTCATACTTGTGGAACAGATCCATCAATGCTGAAACCGGCGGTGTAGCTTCTGATTCTATTTTTAACGCACAAGTAGATAGAGATAAATTACAAAACAATGCAGCTAATTATGCCTCTGCAAAAGGCACTCAGGCCCAAAACAGCTTTAGAGTTACCCAATATTTTAGACCAGGAGGCAAAAGCACTGATAGCACATTAGACTTTACGTTACAGCAATTTAATGCTCAGTTTTTTTTGAAATCTGAGTTAACTCATAATCGTTTTGAGTTTGAAGATAAGGCACCAGATAGCACCAATTACGGCAAAAAAACGAATGCATTCTTGGATAGTATAAATCACCGTTCCATACAAAATGAATTTGGCTACATGTTAAAAATTAAGCCACTTCGTCTTTCGGTAAGTTTGTCGCACGCTATAGATAGAGCCTACCAAAATGGGGATATTGTAAATTTTAACAGCGTCTATCTAAATGGGATTACCCAATTTAAAATAAAGCAGTTTGGCATAGACGCAAATGCTCGTTTTGGCCTTCTCGGCTATAACCTAGGGGACTATCATTTAGAAGGAAAAGCTACTACATTATTCAAATCTTTTAACCTAAAAGGAGGAATTAGATCTCAATTAATAGAGCCAAGTTATACTGAAATAATGCGTTATTCACCGGTGATTTCGTGGAAAAACCCTTATAAAAAGATAGCCAATAATCAACTGTTTGGCGAAGCAGGTATTCAACTTCAACAACATCAACTTAGCGCAGATGTCTTGCTGGAAACCATCAATAATTTTATCTATTACAACCAAATAAATACCATTAATCAAGCTAATACAATAGTTAGCCTACTTCGTACTCAGTTTAGTTATGGATTAAACCAAAAGTACGTTGGCGTAAATGCAAACGTGGTATTACAAAACTCATCTAACCAGCAGGTGTTGCCCAGACCAAATACGGCAGCTAGCCTAAACCTGTACAGTAAATTTGCATTGTTTAAGAAAAATTTAAAAATGCAGGCTGGATTCCGTACCTTTTGGTTTAGCGAATTTGATGCTCCCATGTACAACCCATATACCAAGCAATGGCATAACAATAGTAAGGCTTTCACGATATATCCGCCAGTAAATGTGTACGCTAATGCCAAGGTTAAGAATTTCTATTTAGGCGTAGAATTTTTTCATGCACAACAAGGTTTAATGGGTGATGCGTATTACAGTTCTCCCACTTACCCAATGATGCCTCGTTCTATGAGACTCAATTTCCGTTGGGATTTAAACAACTAAATCTCTTTTAACGTATAAATTTCTACCCGTTTATTTTGATCTTCCTGCGCCTTACTTGCCGGAAATTTGTACTTCATCCTAGAATTACTCATCCCTACGTAGGTTAAGCGTTTTTGATCCACTCCACTTTTAACCAGATAGTCGTTAATGGCTTTGGCTCTTTTATAACTTAGCTCCTTATTATACTGACTTTGAATTGCGTTCATAGGTCTATCAAGTGGATAATTCATATGCCCTTGTATCTCGATAAACGACACCTTGTCACGCTGAAGTAATGCAAGTAGTTTATGTAACTCAGTGGTACTTTCTGGCTTTATCTCATCTGTATCCGTAAAAAAATAGATATTATTAAATGTGAAGTTTCCTGTAATTTTAACTTTTGCCAATTCTAAGGTATACACCAGTGTGTCTTTGGGCTTATCTATATCCGCAGAAGGCACGTCGTAATACACGGACAGATAATTAGCTGCAGAAGCTGAAATTTTTAATTCTTCTCCTAACATCTCAAAGGTTGCAGAGATGCCACTTTTATTCGTAGTAGTAAATCGCATCTCCTGCTCTTTATAGTCAAATCCAATAGACGCATTTATCGGCTTTTTTGTTTTTTTATCTATAGTCTTGATGACTATAAACTTAGGCGGACTAAGCTTGGATTTGTTATCTGTTTCGTAAATAAAAAATATTTTTGCTCGCCTATTCTCCTTCTGATTTTGTGATATCAACTGAGACTCGCCAAAGCTTTCCGTTTTAATAAATCGTTCTGGAACTCCAATTTGCATGAGGGTTAGCACAGTGGCTTGGGCCCTTTTAGCTGCTAAAACCTGATTGTATTTCGTAGTTGCAAACGTGTCTGTGTGACCTTCCACATAAATTTCTTTGATATTGGTTCCTCCTATTTGTAGAATCTTATTGGTTAACAAGCCCTGCTGCACTTCGCTTATAACATGACTGTCAGAATCAAAATAAATATAAAAATCGGTAGAAGTAAGTGAGTATAGCTGGCCTCTTGAAGAGTAAGAAAATAGCGTAAGTATGGCTATACACAATAATAACGTTATTTTTCTTTGACTTCTATGCATTCTTTACATTACGGGTATAACGTAAAAAAAATCCCGGCCGTATGGTCGGGATTTTTTTTCATATCAATTAGGAATAGTTGGCTAGTCAACGACAACATTCCAATGATCAAATTCCTTATTATCTAAAAATTTAATACTGTTAAGATCATCTTTTAAATCTAAAATAGGTTGGTAATTATTTGAGTCAACCTCAAAGGCATCACTTCCTATTGTGATACTATTTACATAAGTAATTGCTGCTGCCGTTCCTGTCGCAAACATGCATTCTATGCTACCCGCTGCTAAATCTTTTTTGAAATCTGCAGCAGAAGTACTTCCTTCTATTACCTCTATTCCCTTTGCTTTAGCCAACTGAATTACGCTATCTCGGGTAATTCCTTTCAAGATGCTATCATGTATCTCTGGAGTATGCAGTATATTTTCTTTCACATAGAAAAAATTTGCACTTCCAAGTTCTTCTAGGGTACAACCATTGGTGATATCTGTCCATAATATCTGGTCAAATCCTTTTTCTCTTGCCAACTCTGTTGGGTAAAAAGAAGCTGCATAATTACCTGCAGCTTTAGCAAATCCAACCCCACCGCGCGCTGCTCTTCTATGCGTTTGTTCCACAAAGATATTCAACGGTTTGTCGTAGTAAAACCCTACTGGACAAGCAATCACCATAAATCTAAATGTTTTACTTGATAATGCTTTTAGGGTATGATCAGTGCTTATCATAAATGGTCTTAAATACAAAGAACCTTGATTTTTTGTCGGAATAAAATCTTTTTCTAGTCCCACAAATTCCTTAATTGCCATTAAAGTTTGATTTGGATCTAACGAAGGCATTTGCATGCGCGTCGCAGACTCGTTAAATCTGGCGATGTTGCTTTGCAATCTAAATATATTAACCTGGTTGTCATCATTTTTGTATGCCTTAAGACCTTCAAAAATTGCCTGGCCGTAATGCAACACCGAACTAGCAGGGTGCATGGTAATCGGCTTTAATGCCTCAATGTGAAATTCGCCCCATGACTCCCCATTAAAATCACAAATAAGCATATGATCTGTAAAAACTTTACCAAAGTCTAAATTTTGAAAATCGATACTACCTAGTGTAGACTCTTTAATTCGTTCTATTTGCATTAATGGTGCAATAATAACACAGGTGGTACGAAGTAAACTAATTCATGAGTGAATAGTTGGTGCATCTTATCGTCGATTTCGAACATCTGACCGCATTTTCCAAAATAAGGTTACCAAATTGTTGGTATACAACTACCAAAAGTTCCAGAAAATAATGTTGTTTTGCTAGGTGATTGAATTGGAACTATCTGATATAGCGTTATTGTACAAAACAGTTGTGGTATTGCCACAAGATAAAATGACTAAAGCGGTAATTGAAGCTCCTACAACCGCAGATGCTGAAACTCCCACGCTCACAGAAATTGAAACTCCTGAAATCACAGAGGCGGAGACTACCAATGTAATTTTCGAACCTGCGGCCCAAAGAAAAACAGAACATCCCTTTGTTATTATTACAAGCGATATGCTAAAGGAGAAATACCTTGATCCAGACAGTTCATTTACTAAGATTGTACAAGCGCTTCACATTCCAAACGTAGCACAGT
Organism: Chitinophaga pinensis; assembly: GCA_945890595.1. Taxonomy (GTDB): domain Bacteria; phylum Bacteroidota; class Bacteroidia; order NS11-12g; family UBA9320; genus UBA9320. Next base: position 9,543 of record CAMDCQ010000045.1, on the reverse strand, counting down.
ACATGATACACGAAGAATCATTTATATCAAACCAAGATTTGTACCGCTGTATTTGGGCAATTGGCATCAGCCCTGCCACCTCTGAGCACTTGCATAATTTAGGTCATCAAAATCTGCTTATATCTCCTGATGTGCTTAGCTTAACCAGCACTGAAGAAAAAACAGCGATGTACGCTCCACTTAAGCAGTTTATAGCGAGTAATCAAAAAGAGATCTCTAAGCTTTAATCTCTGCTAAAGGCTTATTTTATTTACCATTTCATTCGTATATCCTTTTTACAATTGTTCTGATATTTGCCAGCTATTTTGAGTGAATATACTTAAGGCTTATGCGCTAGCTAAATGTTTAATACACACCTGAATTATTATCTTTGACAACTTTCTTAATAAGACACCAAATAAATGCTAACCAAAGACGATTTTACGAAATACAAACACCAATCTTTTTTTTTAAAACTAAAAGAGTTAGTAGCAAATCCAAACACCAATCCATTTGCATTCAAAATGGTTTTTTTTGGTGGCACAGGTGCTGTTGGAGGACAAGCCGTAATAGAAGTGCTTGAATCTTACGCTTACATGAAAAATGCAAGTATAAAGGCACCCAACGCAAAACCGCAACTTGTAATCACTGGCATCAATAAGTCTCAAATAGAGCAGTTTTGTGGTAAGCTTTTTCAAGTATTTGGAAAACAACAATTTAAAACTGTTGCTGAGCAAGGAGACGAATCTGTTTTACTGTATGACGGATTTGTAGAACTTCATTTTAAAACATTGATGGCAATTCCTAAGTTTCAAACAGATTTGGAAGAAGCACTCAAAAATATAGATGATAAGCAAGCTAAAATTGATTACCTAATTGCGGAAGCAAGCAGAACGACTTCTCCGTTTGAGGCATTTATTAAAGAACTAAAAATAGAACTTGGCATAGCGCCAGAAGACAAAATACGAGCTGTTTTTAGCGGTATACCTGTACCTAGTGTCGCCACGTATCACTTCGAAAATATAGATATACTCCTTGACAAACACGGTTTATCTGACGGTGATGATGAAAAATTAATAGAACGCTCCGTAAAAAAAGAAATACTCAAAGGCCTTGCAGAAGACTTTGGAGACATTAAAAAACATCATGCCGAAGAAGTACTTATGGCGCACACAACCTCGGTAGGTGGCATGTATCAAATTATAGATGGCGAACCTGTAATCAAATTAGGTTACGCTCACTCTTCGTTGGGTTTCTTGCTCAAAGAAAAACAATTCTATGCTAACGAGTTAACCATACACTACTCTAATTACGGCCTTAAAAGCTTAGTGACTGCAAGTGCGATTGGCATTGATTACATATATGAGAGCAGCACTCTACCTTTAAGCAGTGGTATATCACGTAAGTTTAGACAAGCATCTGAAAACAACACATTACCTTTTGATTTAAAAGTTACTATTGATCAAAGAGGTGACCGATTACTGAATAAAGTGTTTGAAGCTAAACGTATAGCTGTTAACCATCCTGTTTCAGATACGGCAGATAAGGCCGTGACTAACAGTAAGTTAGATTATGGTAATGAGAACGACAACATCCCTAATCTACATGTAAACTATGCCCTTAGAAGTGGAGAAAATGGACTTTTCTCGCTAGATAACGCTTATGCATTATATCTCAATATGAAAATCGCTTCTCAAGAAGAGTTGGCGCATGTATTGGTGAGCAATGCTTTGCTAGGCGATGACCCACAAAAACCTTGGTTTGACACTAATGGCATTTGCTATTATACGCAAACGGATAATTCTAGTCTTGTATTTGCTTTACTTAACAATAGAAAAGAATTCAGACGCTACCAAACCAGTGCGTTTACAACAAAAGCATTTCAAGAGCTAGGAAGTAGCAAGCACCAAGCAGAGCTTCACATGCACGGTTTATTCATGTTAATGCATAAGCTTAAAAACCTAAACTCTAAACAACTAAGCGACCAAGTAACTAATACGTACGAAGAGCAAGACGTAAAGCAGTGGGTGGATGCAAATACTTCTAAATTACGCTTAGAAGATGTGGTAGAATACGGTAAGGATATTCCAAGCCTATCTAAATCGTTTAGTGATTTATTTGCTATTCAATCTGTAGAAGATCTGGCGCTTTATACAGGCTTTAAAGGCGAATTAAGTGGATTTACTCTAACGTTTTACAACGGTTTATTTTCGGCGGTAAATAAGACTATAAATGCTATCACCTCGTTGGGGACGCCCATTATTTTCCAGAATGCACACGGGAAAGATGAAATTCTTTCGGGACCCTATTTTGCACCACTTGATCTAGTACTTAGCACTAACTATACGTTAATCGAAAAAATAGATTCCCTCTGCAAAGAACAACAGCTAGATAGAGAAGTCTTTATTAACTGGCTAGTATGTAATAATGGATTTGTAGATTTACGTCCCAATGCGGTACTAAATATGGCTAAAACCTACATTGGAGGTTTAACAGACCAAATACATATACTACAAACAGAGGAGGCATTCAGAGAAGCAATCACTAATTTGAAGCTAAAAAATGCGCGTAACATAAAAGAGAACTATCATTATAACACCAGTGGATTATTAGCCTATTGCGGCAGAATAACGGGATTATATGAACAACTAGAGCAGTTTGATTTAAGTTTGGGCACCTACAATGGATGGAAAGCGCTATTCCCCATAGACGGAAATGAGAATCATATACTTATCCCAGGATTGGTGGAGGCTATGCGTCACTATTCCGAAGGTTTGGGCAAGATAACCGGCACGGAATTCTTGTATCCGAGATATGGTTATTTTGGGTAAGAAAAGCAGGAACTATAGCTCTACTTCTTAGCTATACATACTTTTTTTTAAGTATCTTAACCAATAACGTATTTTTACTTTTACTACTTTTTCAAATAACCATTAGAATAAAAAAATCCGCTTTCGCGGATTTCTTTTTACATTAAGTATTAAATAAAAAAATATGAATTCACTAATCTACATTATCATGCAGAAAAGAGTTATTAGTACGTAATTCTGGCTTTTTATCTGGTTCTTCTATCAAGCTAGTACGTGATATTTCGCTATCACTTGAATGTATTACTTCATCTAACAAAACACCTTTTCGCTTATAAGCAGGTACATTTTCCAGCTCTTCCACACCATTTACTTTATTAGAAGTCTCGTTTAATTCACGCAAGTACTTCATACGTTTCATTTGCTCGTTTTTACGATCTGCAAGCGCAGAATCCTCCATCTCCTTTTCATTAAGTTGATCAAAAATAGTGGTCTGTCTTTTGGTAATTAGCGTATCCTTCAAAATACCATCTTCATTGATATTCACCGTACTAAGATCAAATTCTATTTCACGTTCTGTTACTAGCTCAGTTTTGTATCTATTATCGCTTCTATTAAATCCTGTAGCGATTACCGTAACAGAAATAGCTCGGCCTAACGATGCATCATAACACAATCCACATTTTAACGTAGCATCTCTGCCCGCTTCATTTTGCAAGAACTCATTGATTGCTGCATACTCATCCATAGTAGCTTCTTCTTCGCCATACGATATATTTACCAATAAGTCACTTGCTCCCTGTATCTTATTATCATCTAGCAATGGTGAGTTAAGGGCCTGGTTTACTGACCTCATAGCGCGATCATCACCTTCACTTAAACCCATTCCCATGATAGAAACCCCACTATTACTCATAGCCGTTTTCACGTCCTCAAAATCGACGTTTATACTACCGGCTATAGTTATAATCTCAGCGATACCTTTAGCTGCTGTGGTAAGTACATTGTCTGCATGGCCAAATGCTTTACTTATGGGTAGGTTCCCATATATTTCTTTGATTCTATCGTTCGAAATGACAAGAAGGGAATCTACACTTTCTCGCATTTCCTCAATACCGTGAAAAGCAGCATCACATCTTCTTCCTCCTTCAAACGTAAATGGAGTTGTAATGATACCAACGGTAAGGATTCCCATATCTCTGGCAGCCTTGGCTATAACAGGAGCAGCACCAGTACCAGTACCTCCACCCATTCCGGCGGTTATAAATACCATTTGAGTATTTACGCCAAAGGATTCAATAATATCTTTGATATTTTCTTCCGCAGCTTTACGGCCTACTTCAGGATTTGAACCCGCACCGCGACCTTCGGTAAGTGCATTACCTATTTGTATTCTATTTGGTATTGGGCTATTTTCTAAAGCCTGCGCATCTGTATTGCATATAAAAAAGTCAACTCCATTTATACCTTCACGATACATGTGATTAACTGCGTTTCCGCCTCCACCTCCAACACCCACAACTTTTATAATGGATGACTTGTCTTTTGGTAATTCTACTGTGAAACTCATACGTTTTTTTAATTATTTATAATCGGGTACATCTGCTTCGTCTTTAAGCCAATCCTTAATTCGCTCTAATAACGGAGATTTTCTTGGGATTACTGCCTCTTCAACAGAGCCAGCAAGATTATTTATGTGATTACGCTCTTCAGCTAATCCTCGCAACACCAATCCTACACTAGTTGCGTAAATTGGGCTTTTTACTTCATCAACCATTCCTTTAGCTAAATGCTCATTAGGGTAACCAATACGCGCATCCAATCCTGTGATAAATTCTGCCAATTGAGAGATGTGTTTTAGTTGCGATCCACCGCCAGTAAGTACTATACCTCCAGCTAGATTTTTGACATTACTTGCCTTTATTTCATAATACACAAGTTCCAATATTTCTTCTACCCTAGCTTGGATAATCATGGATAAGTTCTTGATGGAAATCTCTCTTGCTTCTCTCCCACGGATACCAGGTATACTTACTATTTCGTTTTCACTCAGTTCATTGGCTAAAGCACTACCAAATTTGATTTTGAGTGCTTCTGCGTGCGCCTTCATTACATTACATCCTTCTTTTATATCTTCTGTAATAATATTGCCGCCGTATGGTATAATCGCTGTGTGACGAATAATACCGTCGTGAAAAATCGCTACATCCGTGGTACCTCCACCTATATCAACTAATACTACACCCGCTTCTAACTCTTCTTTACTCAACACCGCTTCTGCTGAAGCCAATGGTTCTAGGGCTAGTTCAGAAACTTTAAGGCCTGATTTTTCTACGCATTTATAAATATTCTTAGCCGCAGATATTTGACCCGTAATAATGTGAAAATTTCCTTCCAGTTTCACCCCAGACATTCCAACAGGATCAAGAATTCCTGGTTCATCATCTACCGTATAGTCTTGTGGAAGCACATGAATAATTCTGTCGCCAGGCTTAACTGCCAGCTTAAACATGTCATTCTCTAACTTTTCCAAATCATCTTTATTGATTTCAGACTCACGATCATTTCTAATAATCATGCCTTTGTGCTGCAAACTATTAATATGCGCACCTGCAATACCTACTTGAACCTTTCTGATATCTACATTAGATTTTAAAGCGGCTTCTTTAATCGCTTCTTGTATAGCCATTACCGTTTTATCAATATTGGACACTACACCTCGCGTAACGCCACCGTGAGAAGACACCTTACCCATCCCTAAGATATCTACCTTTCCATATTGATTTGCTCTTCCAACTATAGCACACACTTTGGTAGTGCCTATGTCTAGACCAACAATTATTCTTTCTTGAGATTCTGCCATAATATTATTTACAAACGATTTGGTTCTTATATTTTAAATTTATAGTGTGATACTTCCCCCAACCGATGTGATTAAGTCCCTCTTGATAAAAGAGTGCTAACTTATCAAACTTCTCCGGTATGAGTGTGGTATCACCAATAACTATCCTTTGATTTTTAATCTTGGGAATGATTATTAAATCATTATTATTATCTACAAAGATTTGCTCAGTTAACGCTTCCATGAATTCATTTTCTTGCACATACGTGGATAGTGTGTACACTTTCTTAATCATCGACTTAGTTAAATTTCCATTTACAATAGGAACCCGAGCCACTTCTGTGGCACTTACAGGAATTTGTGTAAAGTCTTTTGCTACATAATAAGAAGTACCATATGTTGGAATTACACGCATAACAGGCATACGTTGTTGTATCTCAATAAGTAGCTCGCCTCTCAAGTCAAAACTAACCTCCGCTTTTTTTACAGAAGGCATTTGTTGAATACGTTTTTCAATCGTGGGCAATGACAAATTTGACTGCGATACACCTAACAGCCCACCCACATACCATTTGTTAATTTGATTATTAATTAACCGTTCGGTGACTAGTTGTTTTTCTACCGGCGCATCAATTTCAATGGTTATTTTTTCACAGATTTGCTTATTCTGATTTTGTTTCAAGACCATAAAAAGAGTGATAAGTAAGACCACTGAAATCAGATAAAGCACCTTGCGTATATAGGGATTTCGTTTAGTAGCCATAGTATTCTTTTAAAGGTAAAACGAGTCTATCAATATCTCCAGCACCTAAGGTAAGAAGTACCTCAACCTCACGATTTTTGAGAACAGCTATTACGTCTTCTTTAGCCACACATTGCGCATTGGATAAACGTATTAGCTCCATTACCGCCTCAGAGGTTACACCTTCAATAGGCAATTCCCTTGCTGGATAAATGGGCAATAAAAGTAACTCGTCTACTTGAGAAAGCTCGTAAGCAAACTCTGGCATAAAATCTTGAGTCCGGCTGAACAAATGTGGCTGAAAAATAGCTGTTATTTTTTTGTTAGGATACAATTCCCTTACGGAAGAAATTATGGCCCGTAACTCGCTAGGGTGGTGCGCGTAGTCATCAATATAGATTACTTTTTCGGTTGTAAGAATGTACTCGAAACGTCTTTTTATTCCTTTGAAATTTTCTAATCCTGCTCGGATAGACTCCAAAGCTACGCCCGCTTCGCGGGTCATTAGCGCTGCACCCATAGCATTTTCTAAATTGTGTAATCCAGGAATATTAAGGTACAAGTCTTCGATGGGTGCCTCATCTACGTTATTATAAATACTAAAATGAGTTCCTTTGCCACTTCGACTTTTCACCACAGCATAATAATCTGCGTTTGTGTTTGAAGCTGAATACGTAACTCCAGTGATTAAATGCTTGCTACCATACGCCACAAAAACATTTTTTTTATCAAACACTAAGCCGGCAAACTCTTGATACGACTGTTCCAGTTCTTCCCGCTTACCGTATATATCGAGGTGATCTGCATCGGTACTTGTAATTACCGCAAATTGTGGTTTAAGATGCAAAAATGAGCGATCAAACTCATCCGCCTCTGTTATGCTTAAATGCTCACTAGGGGCAGATTGGTAATAATAATTACTAGCTAAGTTGGTACTAATACCCCCTAAAAAGGCTGAAAAATGCATATCAGAATGCTGTAAAATGGTAGCAACTATGCACGAAGTTGTGGTTTTACCATGTGTACCTGCGACACTCAGATTAACCGTTTGGGCGGTTATCATACCTAGCACTTCAGCGCGTTTTTTTAGCACAAAACCCTGCGCTTTAAGGAAATTTAAAATTTTGTTATCGCTAGGAATAGCAGGTGTATACACCACCAAGCTATCTGTTTTATTTTCTAGCAATACCTTTGGGATACTGTCCACGTCATCTACAAACGAAATTTGAATCCCTTCATCAATAAGTGTGTGCGTAAGTGGCGATGGCGTTTTGTCATACCCCACTACAACAATGCTGGCATTATTAAAAAACCGCGCCAATGCACTCATGCCTATACCGCCAATACCTAAAAAATATATGTACTTAGGATTATCCAAGGTCTTTAATAATTTCGTTAACTATTCTCTCTGCAGCGTTAGGCTTTCCCAGTTTTATAATTTCTTTGGAAAGCAAATCCAGCTGTGTTTTATCTTGGATTAAATCCAACAATACTTTAGCAATGTTCTCTCTTGCTTCATCATCTCTACACAAGATCGCCGCATTTTTCTGAACCAAACTCATGGCATTTTTAGTCTGGTGATCTTCAGCCACAAAGGGTGATGGAATAAAAATAGTGGGTTTACCTAGGGCCGCTAGTTCGGATACGGACATTGCTCCAGCTCTACTTATAACCATGTCTGCGCAGGTGTATGCTAAATCCATACGTTGTATAAATGCAGTTCTAGTTCCCCAACTAAAGTCACCAAACTCGCCTGAAAAATTTTTACCTGTTTGCCACAAAAGCTGAATGCCTGCTTGCTCGATGTTTTCTAGGTTAGCCATTATCGCTTCGTTTATGGTTCGTGCACCAAGACTTCCGCCGATAACTAAAACGGTTGTTTTATTCTTATCCAACCTAAAATAATCCCTTGCATCACTTTGATTAGTGCTATCTAAAAGCAAGTCTTGTCGTATTGGATTTCCTGTAAGTACCATTTTGTTGACAGGGAAAAATTGCTCCATACCATCGTAGGCTACACATATTTTGCGAGCGACATCTTTAAGTAACTTATTCGTAATTCCTGGATAGGAATTTTGCTCTTGTAAATAAACAGGCACACCCATTTTACTGGCCATATAATTGAGCGGTCCGCTTGCATAGCCACCTACCCCAACCGTAAAGTTGGGTTTAAAAGATTTAATAATCCAATACGATTTCCATAGGCTAAAGATCACCTTAAATGGCAGCATTAGGTTCTCTATACTCCAACTTCTTTGAAAACCTGAAATCCAAAGCCCGTGAATTTTGTATCCTGCAATCGGAACTTTTTCCATTTCCATTCTACCGGAGGCACCCACAAATTCGACTACAGCATCCGGATATTTTGCCATAATTTCATTGGCTATTGCGATAGCAGGAAACACATGTCCCCCAGTACCACCACCAGAAATCAGTACACGTAATTTAGGCTTCATCTTCTTTCTCTGTATATACGGTTCTACTTGCACTTAGTATGATACCAAATGCTATACTTACGAAAAATATTGAGGTTCCTCCTCTGCTAACAATAGGAAGTGCTAATCCTGTAACAGGCAAAATATTTACAGCCACACCCATATTAATTAATGCTTGAACTACCAAGCTAAAAGAAAGCCCAATGGCTAGCAATGCAGCTAGTGAATTTTCGGTTCTTAGGACGATACTAAATGCCCGATATAGCAGTGTCATGTAGAGTAATAATAAAATCAGCCCACCTGCATAGCCGTATTCTTCTATGATAATAGCATAAATAAAATCTGCAAATGGAGAAGGTAAAAAGTTCTTTTGCCGACTACGTCCTGGACCAGTGCCAAAAAACCCGCCTCGGGCTACAGCTATCTTCGCCTGCCTACTCTGAAAACTGCCCCCATCATCACTTCCGCTACTAAACGCTTCAATACGCGATTTCATGGTAGCAATCCTTCCAAATTGGACATCTGTATTCATAACAAAAGCAAATAAGCCCCCAAGAACAAAAACACCTATCCCGGCCAGTAAGCCAATTTGTTTCATAGGAATTCTACCTAAAAAGAGTACCAGCATACTGGTTAAAAAAAGAACCGCAGATGTTGAAAAATCCTCTGGAAATATAAGCACACAAACTAAGAGTATCCAACCTAATATAGGCAATAGTGTTTTCTTAAAATCATGCA
>CAMDCQ010000044.1 GCA_945890595.1 Chitinophaga pinensis | reverse complement strand
AGACAGGTTAATTGATAGCCAAATTTAGATTTCCCACTCTGGGAGTAGGTAAGTGTTATCGTATAGGTGCTGTCTGGTATGTAGCCATTTCCTGTAAAATTTCCTGATAGACTGACGTTGTTGTAATTAGTTCCACTGGTTTGCAAGCTACCACTGTGGCATGAGGTACAGTTGGCCTCACCTGCGGCATTCGTATACCCTGCTGACATACCACCACTATAGGTTAAGGTCACCGTGGTTGTGCAAATCAAAGCTACCAGGAAAAGCCCTGTCATAAGGCGTCTAAGCGTAAAATAGTGTTTCATAGTTTTTTTTTAATAACTTCGAAATAATGATTAATTTTAGTTTAAAATATAACCATTTGTAGAGATGACCTACAAATGACGATAAAGAATATGTTCTAGGATTTTTTCTGATTAGCACGTACTATTTTTTCGAGAAAATCCCATTCTTCTTGGGTTATTGCTTCCATCTGATTAAACTGACCAGCGCCTTGCAGCCATTCACCACCGTCTATAGTTACCACTTCCCCATTCACATAAGCAGAAAAATCTGACATGAGATATGCGGCTAGGTTAGCCAACTCTTGATGATGTCCCACTCTCTTCAATGGCACACGGCTTTCTAAGTTTATTTTGTCTGACATTTCTTTCGGAAACAGTCTATCCCAAGCACCTTTTGTAGGAAACGGACCAGGAGCTATAGCATTGTGTCGCATACCGTATTTAGCCCATTCTACTGCTAGCGATCTAGTCATAGCCAAGACACCAGCCTTTGCCGTAGCGCTGGGCACTACATAGCCACTACCGGTCCAAGCATAGGTAGTTACAATATTCAAAACACTAGCTGGTATTTTATTTTCTATCCAATACTTACCACAACTCAACGTACAGTTTTTACTGCCTTTAAGTACAATATCTATCACCACGTCAAATGCTCTGTGGCTAAGCCTTTCTGTAGGACTAATAAAATTTCCTGCGGCATTGTTTACTAAGCCATTCAACGTTCCAAAATGTGCCACTATTGCTTTTACTGTCGCTTCTACTTCATTGCTTTCACGCACATCGCATACCACAGGAAAAACATTTTCAATTGATATTTCTGCGGCAGCTTCTTGTAGTTTTTCTTCTCTGCGCCCTGATATAGCCACTTTAGCTCCCAGCTCTACAAAGTACTTTACCATAGATTTACCTAGACCGGTTCCTCCGCCTGTTACCCAAATAACTTTGCCTTCTAGCGAGCCGTCTCTGAGCATGGATTGTGTATATAATGACATTGCTGTCAAAAATAATCCATTAACCAATGCCATACCTTAGTCTACTTCTTTTTTGTATCAACATAGTGTAGCCAATGATGTACTTATGAAAAACTTCACATGGATAAGATGACGATTATCGTATTGCCCTTGGAAATGCTTTTGGATATTTTCACATAGCATAAAAGACACATTTTACTTAAGAAGCTCTTTTACCCTGAAATCATGCGCTAAAGTATTTTTAATTTCACCAAAGCAGTGTTACTATCGCAATGGATAAAGTAGTATAGCAAAGGCTATATGCGGTATGGTAAATTATTATAAGATATTAGGTGTAGAAAACTACGCAAGTATAGCAGAGGTAAAACTGGCCTACAAGGCTAAAATAAAGATAGTTCATCCGGATATAAACCCAGATCCAAGTGCGGCTGAAATTACACAATACTTGAATCAAGCTAAAGAACATCTTGTTCATCCTGAAACCAAAGAAATGTACGACCGAAAGTTAAAACTGGCGTATTTGCTCGAGATACAAAGATTACATAATTTAAAAAACCGCAAATCTGTTTTTCCTCAGATCAACTTAAGACAGCGTGCTGTTGAGATGGAGGAAGAACGCAAGCTACGGATCAAAAGAAAATACGAAAGTGGACTCGAAAAATTTCCTTTTAGCCTGCGCATGTTGGGTCTGACAACTTTCCTAATCTGGGGATTACAAATCATGTATTCCTACTATTTTATTGACTTTGCGAGCTATGACCGTCAGCGCTTAATTCTTGGATTTGCCATTTTCAGTATAGCTTTAGTACTTGCCGCAAACGAAGCCTACACGCGATTTATAGCGAAGTCTGTAGACACGCCCTTTCGATTCAATTACGAGCGACTCATAAGTTGGGTGTTGGTGATGTCCTTTTTCGGAGGACCGTTAGCCATTAGCGGCATAAACACTTGGCGTAAACACTATCTTCTCACTCATCAGTTTGACTTTGTATATGCAAAAATCGACTACCGAGAGTCGTATCAAAATGGTACGGTGGTGTATTACGAGGTAAACAAACAACTATTTACACGACTCCTAGACAAAGAGATACGAGACCTTATATACTTGGAAGACGGAACCACTATTTTGAAATACGCCAAGGCAAACCCCTTAATATGCGAGGCTCTGTCACCAGAAGAATGGAACCGTAAGCCCCTAGAGATGTGAGTATAATGTGATGTCCCCATAAAAAAGCCAGGCCTAAGTGACTTTGCTTTTATATCCACCAAATAACCAATTACTACCTCACCACTGTTACTGTTTCTTTCGCATTATACCACTTGCTGTCTGTGCCTTGGGCTTATGCTTACCATAGCAAGTGCTGGCCACGACTTTAAGAAATAGCCGTCTTTCATTTTTTATCAATTCAATTTATCCCAATAATAGCATGTTATTTTTTTGATAGAAACAGCATATCGCTGGTTTACCATTCGTCCTTTTCTAAATTTGGGTAAAGAAACCTTAAACAGTTCCATGTTTTGCCGTGACGTTTTTTTCAAAGTTTCTATTTTATAACACCATACAAAGCCTATTTTTGCGGCCTTAATATGAACATACACGAGTATCAAGCCAAAGAAATTCTAAAATCATACGGAGTTGCTATACAAGAAGGCATCGTAATCGACAAAAAAGAAGATGCACTAACCGCCGGAGCCAAGCTGCGTGAGCAAACCGGCACAGACTGGATGGTAGTAAAAGCTCAAATACACGCCGGTGGCCGTGGTAAAGGTGGAGGTGTAAAACTCGCCAAAAACGACGAACAACTTCAACAAGTAGTAAATGACATACTAGGTATGACCTTGGTTACACCTCAAACAAGTGCTGCTGGTAAGTTCGTAAGCAAAGTACTGCTTGCTCAAGACGTGTACTACCCAGGTGCTAGTGAGCCATCTGAGTATTATATGAGTGTATTGCTAGATCGTAATAGCGGTAAAAATGTAATTATATACACTACCGAAGGAGGTATGGATATAGAGCAAGTAGCGCACGACACTCCAGAGTTAATCCACAGCGAATTTATAGATCCTGCATTAGGCTTACAAGGTTTTCAAGCGCGTAAAATTGCGTTTAACTTAGGCCTAAGTGGAAATGCATTTAAAGAAATGGTGAAGTTTGTTACCTCTCTTTATAATGCTTACATCGGAATTGATGCATCTCTTTTTGAGATTAATCCCGTTCTTAAAACATCAGACGATAAAATAATTGCGGTAGATAGTAAAGTATCGCTAGATGATAACGCATTATACAGACATCCTGCTTTTGCTGCTCTTAGAGATGAGGCAGAAGAAGACCCAACTGAAGTAGAAGCTAAAAAACATAACCTTAACTTTATCAAACTTGACGGTAACGTAGGATGTATGGTAAACGGCGCTGGTCTTGCCATGGCAACAATGGATATTATCAAGCTAAGTGGTGGTGAACCTGCTAATTTTCTTGACGTGGGGGGAGGAGCAAATGCACAAACGGTAGAAGCTGGTTTCCGTATTATCCTTCAAGATCCTAATGTTAAAGCGATTCTTATCAATATATTTGGTGGTATAGTACGATGCGATAGAGTTGCCAATGGCGTAGTAGAAGCCTACAAATCCATCGGCGAAATACACGTACCTATTATCGTAAGACTACAAGGAACCAATGCAGAAGAAGCTAAGAAAATAATAGACGAAAGCGGTCTGCGTGTAGAGTCTGCTATCGTATTGCAAGAAGCTGCGGATAAGGTAAAAGCTGTTCTAGCTTAAATCTCCTTGATTATGAGCGAATTTGTAGAATTACGACCTCATAACATCAATTCAAAAACCATAGTTGAAATAGTACAAGTCCTTCGTAACGGGGGACTTGCTATCATACCAACCGACTCTATTTATGCCATTGTTGGGGATTTACTTCACCGCGATGTCATGGAAAAAATATGTAGACTATTAGAAAAAAAGCCTAGCCATGCCAATCTTTCTATTCTGTGCAAAGATTTAAGCAGTCTGAGTGAGTACACCTCTCCTATTTCTAATCCTACCTATAAAGTAATGAACAGACTATTGCCAGGTCCTTTTACCTTTATCCTAAAGGCTAGCAACAACGTTCCCAAAATATTTAGACAAAACAAAAAAACGATTGGTATTAGAGTGCCTGACAATGAAATATGCCAAGCTATCATTTCTGAATTAGGAAACCCATTGGTATGTTCCTCTATTCACTCCGAAGATGAAATACAAGAATACCTTACCGAACCACAAGAAATATTTGAAGTATGGCAAAATAAAGTTGCCTACATTGTAGATGGAGAAGCCGGGCATAATGTGGGAACCACGGTAATAGATGCCAGCGAAGGAGAGCTAGAACTTATACGAGAAGGCTTAGGAATAGAACTTTTGTAACCCATTGGCATGGTGTATTTGTAGCCAAAATATCTTTTATTTGTAGAACAAACACCAAGTTGAAACCCACTACCTCTATATCTATTGTGATACTAACTCTGGTTATGTTGGCTACTTCTATCTATTTGGTATACGAACACCTAACTCCCCAAGTAGCAGAGTGCAATGAAGCGGAAGTAGACTCCGAAACTGAAATAGATGATGATCTAAAAATGGTATCAGACAGCTCAGTCACCGTCCTCCATGAGCTTCAACGTAATTTTTACGGAATACATGGCGCTAATTATTATTCGGCAATAAGTATAGGTGTCGCCACCGAGCCTCCCGAAACGGTTTAAAAACGTCGTTTTTATCTTGTCATCTTCAGGTAATGGATTATTTCATTTACCCAAGGTGACCTAAATTTAAGGTTTATGAGATAATCATTTATAAACCACCCGTTTTAAAACATAAAATAAGTTTCATGAAAAAATATTTTTCGCAATTCAATGCTGATTTGCCAGCAGGACTAATTGTATTTCTGGTAGCCGTTCCGTTATGCTTGGGAATAGCCGCCGTAAGTGGTGCTTCTGCATTTTCAGGCCTCATTGCAGGAATTATAGGCGGCATTGTAGTGGGTTCGTTAAGCGGATCACAACTAGGGGTGAGTGGCCCCGCAGCTGGTCTGGCGGTAATTATCGCTACAGCTCTTCAAGAATTTAAAGCACAAGTAGATCAAAGTCTCGCCCCTGATGCGCTCTTTGCCGAAGCCTTTCAAACTTTCTTACTTGCCGTTGTGCTTGCGGGAGGCATACAAATCTTGCTCGGTTTTTTAAACGGCGGAATCATAGGCTATTACTTTCCGTCTTCTGTCATTAAAGGAATGTTGGCGGGAATTGGCATCACCATTTTTCTAAAAGAGATTCCGCATTTGCTTGGTTACGATAAAGACCTAGAAGGTGACATGGATTTTTGGCAGGTAGATGGAGAAAATACCCTAACCGAAATCATCAATGCCTTTGGTAATCCTGATTTTGGCGCTGCTAGTATAGGAGCTCTGGGCTTGCTCATTTTAATACTATGGCAACAAGGCTTTATGCAACGCATTAAGCTATTCACCTACATTCAAGGACCACTGGTTGCCATTCTTTCGGGCATTGGTTTGGTTTATTTTTATAAAGGAGGAAGCCATGAGATGCTAACTGAACATCTGGTAAACGTGCCGGTTGCCACAAGTGCAAACGATTTTTTTGGGTTTTTTACCTTCCCACGTTTTTCGGCTATTTCTAATCCATTGGTTTGGAAAACGGCACTGGTAATCGCACTGGTTGCTAGTATAGAAACCCTGCTTAGCGCAGAAGCTACGGACAAAATGGATCCGCAAAAACGTGTAACACCTGCCAATAGAGAACTCAAAGCACAAGGAATAGGGAATATGGTAAGTGGCTTATTAGGCGGATTGCCCATAACACAAGTTATTGTGCGCAGTTCCACCAACATTCAAAGTGGTGGTAAAACCAAAATGTCGGCTATCGTTCACGGTTTTTTCATTTTGGGTTTTGTTGCGTTTTTACCGCAATTACTCAACCTTGTACCCAGGGCTAGTTTGGCTGCCATTCTACTCATAGTCGGTTTTAAGCTTGCCCATCCCAGTACATTTAAGGCAATGTGGAGCGCGGGTTTAAATCAATTTGCACCTTTTTTAGTGACCATTTTATTCATTGTTTTTAAAGATTTACTTTGGGGCGTAAGCATAGGATTAACCGTGGCTATTCTCGAGATATTATACATAAACTACCGCAAGCCCTATTTGGTCAATATTGACCAAAATACAGCCGATAATATTTTTCGTTTTCAGTTGGCTGAAGATGTTACTTTCTTACACAAAGCAAGTATTCTGGATACGCTAAATAAGGTTCCTCCAGGATCAAACGTAATCATAGATGGATCAAAATCCATTAGTATACATCCAGACGTAAGAGAGATTATTAGCGATTTTGAAACCCATGCGCAGTTTATAAATGTGACCCTAACATTAGTAGGAATGAAAGAAGGCGTACAACCCGACCCATTAGCCGAATTTGATAAGGCGGTTGGCAACTAAAAAATAGCGTGTAAAGCACAAAAAAAAGCGACATTCATTTAATTGAATGTCGCTTTTTTTGGATAATGATATTGTTATAATTACCAGATTTTAATGCGGGCAGAATCATGCTTGTGCATAGCTCCTGAAGGGCACGTTCCAAAAGCGTCATAATAAGGACCGAAATTAACCAATGGCCCAATTACTCTATACTCTCCTGGAGAATGCACATCTGACTTCAAACGGTTTACCAATTCTTCCTCTTTAATATTTCCTTTCCACACATTGGCCCATCCTAAGAAAAAGCGTTGTTGCCAGGTAAATCCATCTATATCTTCTGGCATGATGCCATTGTATTGTTTCTTCAGCGCTTCATACGCCAAGGTTACGCCACCCAGATCTGCTATATTTTCACCCATGGTCATCTTACCATTTACATTCATGCCCGCCACTGGAGAGTAACTGTCATATTGCTCACCTAGTTTTTGTGCTAGTGCATCAAATTTAGTTCTATCTTCATCCGTCCACCATGAGTTTAAGTTACCGTTCCAATCAAACTTACTTCCTTGATCATCAAACCCATGTGAAAATTCGTGACCAATTACAGCACCAATTCCACCGTAGTTTATCGCATGGTCAAAATCCTTATGGAAGAAAGGCGGTTGTAAGATTCCCGCTGGAAAAACGATTTCATTATTACTTGAGCTATAATAGGCATTCACCATTTGTGGAGACATGTGCCATTCATTTTTATCTACTTCTTTACCTAGCATATCCAGCATCTTAGCATATCCCCAGGTGCGTGAGTTTAGTATATTTTGGAAATGACTTGTAGATACTATTTCAAGCTGAGAATAATCTTCCCACACATCAGGATAACCCACTTTATAGGTGAAAGCATTTAGTTTTTTTATGGCTTTTTCCTTGGTTACATCGCTCATCCAGGTAAGTCCTTTGACGCGCTCTATGTAAGCTGCTCTGAGATTTTCGATCATGGTTACCATATAGGCTTTGCTGTCCTCAGAGAAATATTCTTTTACAAAAAGTTTACCCAGCGGCTCGCCTAAGATATTGTCCATAGTAGCAAAAATTCGCTCATCCAGTGGTTTCATAGTACTTGTACCACGTAACTTGGTACTATAAAAAGCAAAGTTTTCTGTTTCTAACGCTGCGTTAAGGTGGTTAGCGTAACCTGTTAACGTGTTCCATGTCAAATAATTTTTCCAATCTTGCACGGAGGTAGTTGCCATAAGCTCGTCAAGCGCAGTAAAATAAGAAGGATGGCTCACAACAATAGAATCAAAAGCACCAAAACCTCTGTTTTTGGCAATGCTTATCATATCCGTAGATTTAAGTTCTTTACTCCACGTTGCAAAACTCTTTTTGTTATACGTCTTATCCGGATCTCTTCTTTCTAACCTACTCCAGCTAATTGTTGCAAGCTTGGTTTCGATGGCTAAAATAGACTCCCCTGCTCCTGCTTTGAGACCGGCTAGCGTATACATTTTATTAATATGAGCTACGTATGCTTTACGTATATCAATGAATTTTTCATCGTCTTGTAAATAATAATCTCTATCTGGCAGATTTAAACCACCTTGTCCAGCATATACGATATTTACCTTACTGTTTTTACTATCTGCACCCACATACAATCCTATAGGTGTACCAATGCCTTGAGGTGCTAAAACACCAAAAAGCCGTTGAATATCTTTGATATTTTTCGCTTTTGCAATTTGGTTTAACACCGGTTTAATTCCAGAAATACCGGCTTTTTCTCTCGCTTCAGTATCCATACCCGCATTATAAAAATCACGAATCATTTGTTCTTCAGTACCTTTAGCGGCAGCAGTGTTAAGTCTAACTTTATCTACTATTTTCATGAGTTTTTGGCGATTTTCTTCATTAAGAATATTAAAAGCCATCCATCTGCTCTCTGTTTCGGGAATAGGGTTATTTGCTCTCCATCCGCCTATTGCGTATTGATAAAAATTGTCGCAAGGACTTACCGATGGATCCATATAGCTGGTGTCAAACGCTTTTGGCTTTTCCCCATCCGTGTTTAGTAGTGTAAACGATGCCAATGCAAATACGGCGAGTACAAGTAGTATCTTTTTCATGGTTTGGTTATGTATTGAATAAGTGCAAATATAGAAGAGTGTGCGATGTGGCGATACGGTGCATGACATATTGTAATGTTCCTTCAATGATTTGGAATATTAGTCTACCTTCCCACGATGCAAAATCCTGCTCTAATTGCCCACAAACCGAGTCAACTATCCGCAGAAACTAAAGCGCTATCCTATGTAAGAAGTTCGGATACCGAAAGCACCATTCGCGCACTTGTGAAAGGTGAGTATGTTCGAATAGATGAATTTTACAGCAATGGCTTGACGCTTCTTAGCGAATTACAAGACTTTTTGCACCAAAAACACCCTGGGCAAGGCTTTACGGAACAACGAGCGTATAGAGCTGAATATCAGCTGCTTTCTAATCGTGTGCTACTTGAAGTTAATCAGTCAAAGCTAGTCGTGAAAAAAGGACCTACTATTGGTTGGCTCGAAAAACTATATCCAGCGTCGGGCGATTTTTTGCTCACCTTCCCTCAAATACAAGGTTTAAACAGTGCATGGCAATGGTACACCAACGGCATAGTAATTCCCGTACTTCGCAACAAGATACATCCTTATTACGGTGTGTATTTCCCAACGCGCTTCGAACACTTAGTACTTTTTGACAATTGGCTAAAGCGCTATAACGGACCCAAAAAAACGGCTATGGATATTGGAATAGGCAGCGGAATATTATCCTTGATGCTCGTAAAACATGGTTTTCAGAAATCATTTGGCACGGATACCAATCCGAATGCCATAATTGGACTTGAATCATGGATGACAGGTAGTAAAATGGCTCGAAAAATAGAGTTAGATTATAATTCGTTGTTTGGCAAATGGAATAAACCAACAGAGCTCATCGTTTTTAATCCGCCTTGGTTACCCACATCTAGTGCGTTAAATCGTTTGGATGAAGCCATCTATTATCCTGAAACATTATTCCCTGATTTTTTTAAGGAAGCAAAAGAAAGATTACTTCCTGATGGAAGAATAGTACTTCTTTTTTCTAATCTAGCACAACTTACCGGTGTAACAAAAGACCATCCTATAGTCACAGAACTTGAATCTGGCAATCGCTACATCTTAGATAGATGCCTTAAAAAAAAGGTGACAGCATCCTCAGATAAAACCAAAAGAAACCAGCATTGGAGAGCACAGGAAGAAGTAGAACTTTGGGTATTTATGCATAAATAGCGGCGGACTTGGACTTAACAATATGACAAAATAGTTTCCTGATTAATAGTGTACATTTGAATTTATGAAACAAATTTCAATTCTTTTGTTCTTCTTCGCTTCAAGCGTAGCTAGTGCATGCAACTGGACCAATGTAAATTTAGGTTACGGTGACAGCTGTAACCGCTATAATTTTGAAGTTTCGGGTACAACAGACACCTGTTTCAAAATTGAAGCTAAAATCTATTTAGGAACCACACTCAAGGCTACTTACGTAAAACGAAATTTTAAACACTACTTTCAAGATACGGGAATGTATGTGGTAAGAGTCAAGATAATCAATACCTGTACGAATTGTGATACAGTAATCTACAAGCCGATACACGTAACATGTATTCCGAATGCAAGTTCAGGATCCGGTTGCAACTGGACCAATGTAAATGTAGGTTACGGTGACAGCTGTAACCGCTATAATTTTGAAGTTTCGGGTACAACAGACACCTGTTTCAAAATTGAAGCTAAAATCTATTTAGGAACTACACTCAAGGCTACTTACTTGAAACGAAATTTTAAACACTACTTTCAAGATACAGGAATGTATGTAGTAAGAGTCAAGATAATCAATACCTGTACGAATTGTGATACGGTAATTTATAAGCAGATTCGTGTAACGTGCAAGCCAAACACCAGCAAGGGTTGCAACTGGTCAAAAGCAGGCATTTATTACAGTCAAAACTGCAACAAATTCACTTTTGAAATGGGTTCATTCGACACTTGTTTTAAGTACACCACATTGGTCTTTAGAAATGGTCATGCAGATACTATTTCAGACGATAGAATATTTACGCATACGTTTAGTGATACAGGAACCTATTATATACGAACAACCTTTCGTAATAAATGCACCAAATGTGACACCATAATGTACAAGGAGATTCGCATTACATGTTTGACAGCAGGCATTCAAAGTTGGAACGACATTGCTCATCCGGTATCCGTATACCCTAATCCAGCGGCTTCTAGCGTAACCATTGGGGTTGAAAACATTCATCAATTGGGAGAAGTAAATCTTGTTTTATATTCTCCTCTTGGAAATGTTATTTATGAACAAAAGGTGCATGCTGATACTAACGAAATACCCATAAGCCATTTATCCAATGGAATATATTTAGTGCAACTGACCAGCGATAATCATGTATATGCTTCCAAAATTCAGATTCAACATTAAGTATAGCTGGTTTTTATAAAAGGCTTTAACCGTAACAAGAGGTATCGCAGTTTACTTGTGCAACGTAGGTAATTGTTAATGACTAAATGCGTATTGAAGACTGCAAAAAACTGCATGAAGGAGTTTATTCCGGTAAGGAAATGCTTTATATGTTGGAGGTTCCGTATCCAAGCAGATTTTTAGTATTGTGCTCTTTGGGATTAACCAATTTATGACATGGGAAGTTTCAAATGGTTTGGAAATAAGCAGAATGTAAGTTGAATTTGTCTCAAAGGTCCAAAAAGTGATTATTTTTGAAACTGATGTACACGTTATTACGATTTCAGGATCTACTAATCGGAGTTACCTTACTCGGCATTTCATCCTGTAAAAGCCCAAGTGTGGTATCACACGATACTATAAATCAAGTAGATTCATTGGTTTCATATCCATACTGGATTGCGATGATGAACGATTCTACTGTTAATTACTACGATGCAGTGAACGCCTTTGATATGTATTGGAAAAACAGAGTAAAACCCACAGAAGATAATGGCGAAGCAATAGATATTTTTGGCAATCAAAAAAGCCCCGAAGAGGAGCAAAAGGAAAATTCCAGAACCTCCGAATACGTATTTGAATACAAGCAATTTCTGAACTGGAAGCAAACACATAAAAATTTGATAAAGCCAGATGGAACTCTTTTGACTAATGAAGAGATAATGAACGAATGGGAAAAGCAAAAAAACGAGAGAACCCAATAATGAGAATATATAAATCACTTCTTTTTACTGTACTTCTAGCAAGCACAGTACGTGCCCAAAATTTAGCAAACTTCACCCAAGTAGGACCTGTTAAATTTCCTGCAAATCCTAGTGTTCAAACTACAGGAATGGGAAGAGTTTCTTATATGACCTACCACCCAACCGACAGTTCTATATTATTCGCAGTATCATCCTCAGGAGGTATATTTAAAACCTCAAACGAGGGCTTAACTTGGAACCCAATAAGCGACATGCTCCCTCCCACGTATTGCGCCTCTTTGGTTATCAATCCATTAAACACGCAAGTCATGTATTTAGGTACAGGAGATGCTAATTATGGTTATCGAGGTGGTTTAGGTGTATGGAAAACAACTAACGGAGGAAAAACGTGGAATCAAACTAGCAGCGGTCTGGGAAACATATTAGTTTCCTATATTAGGATGACTCCTGGCGACACTAATACGCTAATAGCCGCTTGCTACAATGGCATCTATAAAAGCACCAATGCAGGTTCCTCTTGGGTCAAAAAATCGTCTATAAACACCAGTTACCGTGACTTGCACTACCAGCCTGGGAATAGTAATATCTTGTATGCTGCGTCCAATACCATGTTTTATCGTTCGTACAATAATGGTGACACATGGATAGAATCTAACCTTAATAGTAACATTACTTGTGATGGAATCAAGATAAGTACCTGTCCAAAAGATACCTCGAGATTATACTGTGTAGTTTGGAAGAATGGAACAAATCCATTTGGTGGGGTATACAAATCCGTAAATAATGGTGCCTCGTTTACATTAATGACGGATACCCCAAATATACTTGGCTATGCAAGTGATGGCAGCAGCTTGAACGGACAAGGAGCATACAATCTCGCTATACAGTGTGATCCAAACGATGCGAATGTGCTCTATATAGGGGGCATTAACATCTGGAAATCTCTAAACGGCGGCGCAACATTTAACTTGAATTCTGCATGGGGATTTGGTGTACATGCAGACAAACACGGATTTCTTTTTTCACCATACAATACCAAAAAGCTATATGTATATCACGATGGAGGATTAGATAGAACGACCAACGGAGGCACTAATTGGACTACCATGGAAGATGGTTTAAGTGCTTCAGAGTTTTATACACTTGGAGCCAGTGGCGTATACAATAACCATATTTTAGGTGGCCTACAGGATAATGGCATGGATGTGGCTGTAAACAAAAATTTCAGTACGGTAAGAGGTGGTGATTGGGGCGGTGATTTTGCTTTTGACGCATTTAATAAAGAGTTAGTCTATGAAAATGGAGGAATCAAAAGAAACGTAGTTACCCACGTTACAGGAAGTATAAATGGTAATGGAGGCGTGTATACCGTACATCCCAATGACAGTAACGTGATGTTTGAGGCAACCACAGACATTTATAGAACCCAAAACCTGAGAGCCAATCCATCTAACAGTGTAAGTTGGAGCAAAATTTCTAATTTTTCGGGCACTACCTCCAAAGTAGGTATGGCTTATGCGCAGTCCTCAAGTGGCACTTTTTATGCAGCATTCATTCCCCAAAAACTGTACAGAAGCACTAATATTAATAGTAGCAACCCTTCTTTTACAGAGCTTACTAATTTCCCCTATAAAAGCGGTGAGCAAATACAACAAGTAGAAACATCACCTAAAGACTCCAACGTAATCTATGTCGTAACAACGCAGTCTCGAATCTTGACGTCTCACAATAAAGGAACAACATGGACAGTCCTTACTAAAAACTTACCTGCCTTAAACCTAATCAAATTTGAAGTAGACCCCAATGCACAAGATTCAAGTATGTACATCTGTAATGCTTTTGGAGTATACTATCGTAATCGATTTGTGAGCAATTGGATCCCCTTTTCACAAGGATTACCTACTGTTTCTCAAATTACCGATATGGAGATTATGAATGACGGTACCTCTAACGCTAGATTGCATATCGCCACGTGGGGAAGAGGCATCTGGCAAACGGATTTATACAAAAATTCATCTGTAGCACCTACTGCAGATTTTAAAATTAGTTCTGCCAGTAATCAGGCATGTGTAAACACCATCATACTTCTTGACAATTCAACAGGTTCACCCTTAGGAAGGAAGTGGACTATTACCCCATCAACAGGTTGGAGCTATGTAAACACAACGGACTCGTTATCCAAGCGAGCAGAGATACGTTTTAACACTTCAGGGATTTATTACATTTCCCTCAACGTATACAATAGTATGGGAAATACACTAAAAACCGAAAGCTACCTTTACTCACCCATAACAACGAGTGCCACCTGCAATACTACCACAACTAACTTGGGAGGTTACACCATTGGTATTTATAAATTTGAACTTAACACTATAAACAATACATCGGGCACAGGACAAACAAGCTACGAAGATTTTACGTGTAGTAATAGCACAGTGCTAAAAGCAAATACCAACTATACAGCATGGGTAACTAATGGAAATGCCTATGGTGAAAATTCAAAAATATATATTGACTACAATAATGACGGAGATTTTCTGGATGCCAATGAACTAGTGGGAACCATAGCCAATGGCTTATCCAGAAGATCATGTAATTTCACTACCCTTTCAAGCCCACCCATAGTCAATAAATTTTTACGCTTAAGAGTAGTATCGGATTACAGTACGGTAAATTCTTCTTGCGGAACATTATCCTACGGTCA